>JAHFOZ010000144.1:2757-10854 GCA_023261405.1 Planctomycetota bacterium | reverse complement strand
CGGGGCTCGCGGGGGCGCGCGCGCGGAGCGCCCGGACGTTCGCCCGGAGCGTCTCCACCAGGAGACAGGCGCACCCGGTTCCGTGGGCGATCCTGCAGCGGCCGCCCAGCGGCGCCACGAGTCCGTGCACCGCGCCCAGACCCGCGTTCGCGAGCACCATTCCTCCCCACAAGGCCGCCAGCGCCATCGAGCCCGTCGAGTCCGCGGAGGCCCGATCCTCCGCCAGCGCGCGAAGGCCCTGGGAGGCGAGCCGGATCCCCGGGAGGGCCAGCGCGTCGGTTGTCGGGTTCGCCCCCGTGGACGCGTATCCCTCGATCAGGTGCGTCAGCGCGTCCAGCCCCGCGGAGGCGGCCACGTCGCGCGGCGCGCCCGCCGAGAGTTCCGGGTCCACGATCGCTGCGCGGGGGAGCAGGAGATCGTGGCGGAGGCTGCGCTTCACGCCCAATTCCGGCACGCGGACCACGGCGTTCCGCGTGGCCTCCGAGCCGCTCCCCGCCGTGGTGGGGACGGCGACGATCGGCAGCGGAGGACGCGCGAGCGCGCGGCCCGTCCCCACCTGCTCGAGATAGTCGCGGACGCTCCCCTCGTTCGCCGCCATGGCGGCGGCCGCCTTGGCGGCGTCGAGGACGCTCCCGCCGCCCGCCCCGACGACGACATCGCATCCTGCCTCCCGGCAGCGCCGCGCGCCCTCGTCCACGACCTCCACCTCGGGCTCGCCGGAGACGGTCCAGCGCACCGCCTCTCGTCCCCGGAAGCCCTCCAGGAACCCGGTCTGCTCGATCGAGCGAGCGCCCGTGACCAGGAACACGCGGCGCCCGAACCGCGCGGCGACCTCGGGTGCCTTCCGGGATTCCCCCGGTCCGAAGAGCACCTCGGGCGGGGTCCGGAGCGCGAAGGCCGTCACACCCACGGGTCGGGGGAGAGGTTCGTGAACTTCTCGCTCTGGCGCGGGGAGGAGAGCAGCCCTCCGATCTCCTCCTTCCAGCGCGCGTAATGGGCGGTCTTCTGGTGCTCGAGGAAGCCCGCCTCGTCCCGGTAGATCTCGTGCAGCCGGAAGAGGAGCGGGTTCTCCGTCGAGCGGAGGACGTCGAAGCGGACGATGGCCGGCTCCTTCCGGGAGTTCGACGCGTTGAACGTGGCCAGATCCACAAAGGCGGACAGCATTTCGGACTTCACCTCGAGGCGGACGCAGACGAAATACACGCTTGCCCTCCGTAGCACAAAGGCCAGAGCGTGCGAAGGAGGGGATCACCTCCTTGCGCGACCCGGGCCATTCCCGGTTGCCGCCGCCCATGGTAGAATGCGTGGGGTTACCCGGGTACAGAATTCGCCGCGCCCGGGGTATACTTCTCATGCGGCCCGGAACCGCTCGCAGGGAACCGCCCATGTCAGTCCAGGACTCGACCACGATCATGGGGGAGGGACTCTCCCCCGTCCCCGAGAAGATCGACATCGGGCAGATCCTCATCCGCGACGGCGTGATCACGGTCGGGCAGCTCCACGAGTGCCTGAAGGTCCAGGCCGAGTTCGCCGCGAAGCCCGGCACGGCGATCCCCCGCCTCGGCGAGATCCTCATGCAGCGCGGATACGCCACGGCGGAGGCCGTGGCCCAGGCCCTGGGCGAGCAGGACAAGACGATCCTCTTCTGCCCCCGCTGCAACATCCTCCTCAACATCGACCGCCGGCCCGACGCCGTGGGGTACGCCTGCGGCCGCTGCCAGGGCCCGCTCCAGCACCCGGTGCCGGGCCAGCTTCCGAAGTCCACGGAGTCCTCCGTGATCGTCAACAGCCGGATGCCCGTTCCCCCCGAGGTGCAGGCGATCCGCGAGGACCCGAAGCGGCGCTTCGGGAAGTACGTGACCCTCGAGCTCCTGGGCCGCGGCGGCATCGCCGAGGTCGCGCGCGCATGGGACACCTACCTCCACCAGTACGTGGCCCTCAAGCGAATCCGCTCGCTGCCGCCCGAAGAGTCCGGAGAGCGCCACAGCCGGATCGCCAGCCTGCTCAACGAGGCGCACAACGCCATCCGCCTGCGCCATCCGAACATCGTCTCGGTGTACGACATCGGCCGGATCGGCGGCGAGTACTACATCAGCATGGAATACCTGGACGGGCGCACGCTCTACGACGAGATCCTGCACCACTGGGAGAAGAAGAAGGTCTCCCCCTACCACGAGGATCCGCGCAAGTGGCTGGACGTCCTGTTCCAGGTGGCCCACGCGGTGCACTACGCGCACACCCGGCCGGTCCCCACGCTCCATTGCGACCTCAAGCCCGGGAATATCTTCGTGACCCGGGAGGGGCGCGTCTGCGTCCTCGATTTCGGCCTCGCCCGCGGGCTGGGCGAGTTCGAGAGCGAGACCGGGGTTATCGTGGGGACCCCGTCCTACATGTCCCCCGAGCAGGCCTGCGGCCGCAACGACGAGATCGACCCCCGCAGCGACGTCTACGGCCTGGGGACCATCCTCTACGAGCTGCTCTGCGGCCGGGCTCCCTTCCTGGGGTCCATGGGCGAGGTGATCCGGCGGACCGTGACCGAGAAACCCTGCCCGCCGAGCCAGGTGATCCGGCTCAAGCAGGGGGCGGGCGAGGCGCCGAAGGACCTGCCTCCCATCCCGCCCGCGCTCGAGGCGCTCTGCATGAAGTGCCTGGAGAAGAAGCGCGAGGCGCGCCCGCCGAGCGCGCTGGCCTTCGCCCTGTCCCTGGAGGCCATCGCCCGCGGCGGCACTGCCGAGACGATCGCGTCCCCCCCGACGCCGCCCCCCGGGCCGGCGGCCCCCCGCCTTTCCAGGCGCGCGGCGGGGGTGATCGCCGCGGCCCTCCTCCTCATGGCTCTCCTGGGGGGCTGGGCGGCGTGGCGTTCGGGGGGCGCGGAGGAGTCGGAGCTGCGCGCGGACCTGGGCCGCTTCCTTCCCGAAGCCGCACTCGAACGCGGGGGCGCCGGGGGCGGCGATCTGGCGAAGGAGGTCGAGGCCCTCCGATCGTTCAAGGCCAGGCTCGCAGCAAGGGTCTCGGACCTCAAGCCCTCGATGACGGAGCTCGCGCTGCGGGGCCGGCGGGCGTCGAACGTGAAGGTGTGGAAGGTGAAGCCGGGGAATCTCGTCTTCACCGCGGGCGGCGAGCCGGACGAGGTCGCCTGGTCGGAACTCGCCCCGGAATCCGTGGTGGCCCTCGCCCGGGCCTGCGGCCTGGAGGCGGCGTCGCAGGACCGCTACGCCCTGGGGCTCTTCTGCATGCACGCGAAAGTTTCCGGCGCCGCGAGGGGCTACTTCGAGTCGCTGAAGGGTACGGAGTATGAAGCGCTTTCCGTGAAACAACTGGCCTCCCTGGGCGTCGTTCGATAACAGCAGGGACGCTGCGTCCCGAGATCCCGTTTTCGGTGAGGAAAGAAAAGGGTGCACGGCCCGAAGCCGGGGCGCCCAGGCGAATTCCATGACCGATCCCATGCCGACCCCCGCGCCGCCTCCGGATCAGGCGCTCTTCGACACCGTGACCGGCCTGCCCAACCGCCGGTCGCTCATGGCCGCCCTGCGGGAGCGCGTCCCCTCCGGCAGCGGGGCGGTCGTCCTGATGGACCTGGACCTCTGGCGACGGGTGGTGGAACGGATCCAGAAGGTGCAGGTCGAGGAGGTCCTCCGGGATCTCACGGCCCGGATCCGCGCGGCGGCCGGCGAAGGGGCCCTGCTCTTCCGCTACGGCGGCGACTCGTTCTGCGTCCTGCTCCCCGGGGCGGACCGCGACCGCGGGACCACGGTCGGGGAGGCCCTGCGCGCCGCGCTCGCAGACCGGCCGTTCAAGTTCGGCGAGGCCAAGGGTGTCACGATGGTGGCCACGCGCCTCACGGCCTCCCTGGGCGTCGCGGCGTTCCCGCTGGACGGGCGTTCCCCCACGCTCCTCATCGAGACCGTCGAGCTCGCGCTCATGGTGGCCAAGCACGGGGGCCGGAACCGGGTGGCGGCGGCCGGGAGCCTGGACCCCGCGGCCCTGGCGGAGATCGGGGTCTTCCGGGGGCTGCCCTGCCCGGTGCTCGTGGGTCGCGTGGAGGAGCAGCAGCGCCTCCGCCAGCTGGCCTCGGATGTGCGCCACGTGGGACCCACCCTGGCCCTGGTCACGAGCCCGCCGGGGCTGGGCAAGACGCGCCTGCTCCGCGAGCTCGCGCTCTGGGGGCGGTCCAGCGGTTCCGTGGTGCTCGGTGGGACCGCGAGGGAGCCCCGCGTCTCCCTCCCCTACGCCGTCCTCTCGGAGCTGCTGGAGAACTACCTCGTCACCGACCGACCTGCCGCGCTCGCCGTGTTCGAGCGCCTCTCGGCCCTCCACCGGACCGCCCTGTCGGTGGTGGTGCGCGACTTCCCCGCGCCGCCCCTCGGGATCACCCTGGAGGTCTCCGGGTACGGGCGGGCGATCTTCGAGGCGTTCGGGGCGGTCCTGGACGAGCTGGCGCGGACCGGGCCGGTCGTCGTGTCGGTGGACGAGGCGGAGCACGCGGACGCCGCGACGCTCGAGGTCTTCGCCGCGATGATCGTCCGCCGCACGCCGTTCTTCCTGGCCCTGGCGACCGAGCTGTCCGAGCTGGACCTCGCGCGCCTTCCCTTGGGCGGGTTCCTCAAGATGCACGGGCCGCTCCTCCACGCGGTGATCCTGGCGCCCCTCACGGCGGAGGAGATGCGGAACATGCTCCGGGCGATCCTCCCGGAAGCGGAGGTGGCCCCCGAAGCGCTCGAGAACCTCACGGCCGCCGCGGGGGGGAACCCGCTCCACCTCGAGGAGACGCTGCGCTCGCTCCTCCTGCGCGGCAAGGTCCGGCCCGTCCTGGGAAAATGGAAGGTGCCGGCCCTGGAACGCGCCGAGCTCCCGGCCGACCTCGATGCCGCCGTGCGCGCGGTGGCGGCGGCGCTGCCCGCGAGGGCCAACACGCTCCTGGCGCGCGCGGCGGTCCTGGGTCCCAGCGTCGACCCCGAACTCCTCCAGGAAGTCCTGGGCCAGGACGAGATGGAGATGCTGGACCTCATCGACGAGGCGCGTCGTTCCCGGCTCCTGGCCGCCTCGGAGACCGATCTCCTCACGTTCCCGGCCGCCCACTCCCGGAAGGTCCGCCTCGCGAACGCCGCCGAGGACGACCGGAAGGAGATCCACGCGCGGGTGGGCGTGGTCCAGGAGGCCCGGTTCGCGGGCGACGTGGCCCACCTGGCCGACGAACTGGCGTACCATTACGGAAAGGCGGGGAACGCGGCGCGCGCGCAGCATTTCGACACCGTGGCGCGCCAGAGGGCGATCCTCATCCAGCCGCCGAAGCCCGCGGGGGCCCGTCGCGCCCGGCTGGACCCGGTGAAGGACGCCCTGGGCGGACAGGCCCTGGAGCATGCCGTGGGCCTGATGCGCTCCTTCGGCGGGGCGCTTCGCGTGGGGCGCCTGTATCCCAAGGCGAACCAGGTGAGCCAGACGTTCTTCGAGCAGCTCTCGAAATCGACGCGCGCCCTCTTTGACTGCGGCACGGGGCTCACCGTCATGCTGACGATGGAGGGCCCGACCCTCAACGGGGTGCGGATCGACGCCCCGGCGATCGCGGAGTTCGCTGCGTTCCTGGAGGAACGCCTCATCGAGTCGGTCACCTTCCTCCGGAACTTCGACCCGTCGCGCTTCGAGGCCATCGTCCAGTCCTTCGCCGAGCCCTTCACGGCGGTGACCGCGGCCGCCAACCACTGGGACCTCTTCCTGGAAAAGAGGGAGATCGAGGGATTCGACATCGTCCAGCGCGCGTACCAGGCGAGGGACCGCGTCCGGAAGGGCGCCGTGGTCCGCGGCGACGAGCCCCTCCCGCCGGGCGCGATGCTCGGGCTCCGGGAGATGATGCGGCCGCTCAAGGCGGCGGTGGAGAACGTGCGGCTCTACCCCCCCGGGCACACTCTGGTGGAGGAGACGGCGGAGCAGGCGACGAAGGCGATCCTGGAGTTCATGACCGTGGTGCCCGCCGTGACGCTCGGGACGGCGGAGGGCGACCTGGTGGTGAACGGGGGGCCGGCGGACAAGAAGTTCCTCGGCGACATCGGCGCGTTCTTCGTGAAGGAGATCGATCAGCGCGCCCTGTGGAGCATCTCGGTCGGACAGGGGATCACGGGAGAGGAGGTGCGCTCGCTCATCGCCTTCCTCGCGGCGGGTCGGGATTCCGACGCCTCGGTGGGGGACCGGCTCCTCATGCACATGGCGCACGTGGCGATCGGCTCCCGCCAGTACGAGCGGGCCACGGAGGGAGAGCGCGAGGTGGAGCTGGTCCCGCCGCCCAAGCCCATCCGCTCGGAGGTCCGGGCGCGGGAGTACCTGGCGCTTACGTACGAGCAGCTCCTCACGCCGCAGTTCGAGGAGGCGTTCCCGGTCCTCGTGGAGGCGCTGGGCTACGGCGCGCGGCGGCCCCTGGCGGAGCAGCTGGTGGACCGGCTGGGGGAGCACTTCCACGACAACAGCCTCCGCCACCGGCGGCAGGCCTACGACCTGCTCGCAAGGTCGCTCGCCTTCGCCTCGCCGAGCTGCCGCGCGGTCCAGGTGACGCGGTCGGCGCCCCCGCTCAAGAAGCGGCTGGTGGAGGACAACGTTCCCAAGGCGTTCCGCGCCGCGGCGGACATCCTGCCCATCTGGGTCCCCGCCGCGGTGTCGGCGGGCTGCCTGAAGGAGCTGGCCGACATCGCCGGCCCGGTCCTGCGGAAGCGGGCGGATGCGGAGGACAGCCCCGCCGAGATCGCCGCCGCGGCGGAGGGCGCGCTCCAGCTCATTCCCGGCACCGGAGCGTACCCGGTGATCCTCGCCGCGGTGCAGAAAACGAAGCAGGACGAGCGGATGCTGGCGGTGGCCGTCCTCCTGGCCATTGGCGGCCACGCGGTCCAGAGGCTCGTCGAGCTCGTGGTGGACGAGCCGGACCTCGCCGCGCGTCAGTCCGCGGCGCTCGCGATGGGGCTTGTGGCAGGCCAGGTGGCCGGCGAGTTCGTGCGCGCGCTGGGCCCCGACGCCCCGGTGCAGCGCTTCACCCGCTTCTTCGAGGTCATCGATTCTCTCTTCACCCCGGAGATTTCCGCGCACCTGGCCGAGATGAGCGTCCAGGGGAACCCCGAGGTGCGGAAGGCGGTGCTGGGCGCGGCCGGTGCGCTTCCGCGGACGGCCGGGGTGGGGGTCGTGAAGCGGCTCCTCCAGGAGCCGGAGGGCGCCCAGCGCGACTTCGGGATCGACCTCGCGGCCCGGCTCAAGGTGGACCAGGTCTCGGCCGACCTCGGCAGGATGCTCGAGAAGGCGGACGACGAGCACCACATGCGGATCCTGAGCCGCTACTTCGCCGAGGTGCCCAACAGCGCCGTGGTCCCCGTCCTGGTGAAGATCGCGTCGAACCGCTCGAAGCTCTTCGGCATCGTGAAGGGTTACACGGCGGAGACTCGCGCGGCGGCCGTCAAGGCCCTCTCGAAGCTCGACACCAAGGAGGCGAAGGAGGCGGTGGCGCAGGCCCAGGGCGACTCCAGCTTGAAGGAGCTGATCGGGGAGTCGAAGCCGTAGGGCGCGGGGGTGCAGGAGATCCAAAGGGGGGGCGGATCACCAGCGAGGAGAGCCGCGAGAACGGGAGAAGGGCGAGGGAGGGGGCGGGCAGGGGAGATAAGGGGTAAAGAAGAGGGAGGTGAGGAAGGGCCGTTCACCCGTAGCAGGGCGCGGGCGGAACTCATTTTCTCCTTCTACTCCTGAGACGAAACCGTGGCTAGAATTCGACGCTACTGAGTTCTCGAATTCCCCCGAACGGCCACGTAAAACCGCTCGCTCACCCGGATCGGCCAGCGCCCCTCCTGGAACTGGTAGCAGAGCGGCGGGGGACCGCCCGTCCCATCCTCCTTGGCCAGGAAGATCTGGAAGAAGTGGAATACTTCGGTTCGCAAGCTTGTGGAATCCAGCTCGAACATGAGCGACTCGATCCGGGTCACGAAGGGGAACGAACTTGCCTCTCGCGTCAAGACGGAATGCCGCATAACCGCGCCGAGAGGGGTCCCCTCCTGCGTCCCGGTTTCCCTGAGAAGCTGCGTCAGTGGCTTGTCGTGGTTCGTAACCGATCGCCTCGGTTCCTTCTCTCCG
>JAHFOZ010000144.1:0-2747 GCA_023261405.1 Planctomycetota bacterium | reverse complement strand
CTCGCTCAGGATCTCCGTGGCCCGGCGAAGATGCTTCTCGGGAGCGTGGAGCTGGGTCGACCGGGACCCGCAGGGGGCAGTGATCTGGAACCCGCTCTTCGCAAGGAGCTCGCCTGCGTGGGATACCCTTCCATTCTCGATCATGGACAGGAAGACGTACTTTCCGGGGTCCTCGGGCGGCGTCCTGCAGCCCTCCCGGAAGAGAATGAAACCGCCTAGGAACACGGCGAGTGCCAACGCCACTCCGATTGCCAACTTCCGGTCATTCATCGTTCACGTTGAGCGCCCCACCCCACCTCTGCACCGCCGTGATCGCGCCGCACAGTGATCCGGCCGCTTGCGGTCGTACCCTACACCCTGACCGCCGGCGTCTCCGCCGGGAGCGGGTCGAGCGTGAGGAGGAGGTCCCGCGACTCGACGGCGCTGCCGGGGTGGACCTGGACCTCCCGGACGCGGGCGGCGATGGGGGAATAGACGGAGGTCTCCATCTTCATCGCCTCGATGGAGAGGAGCTTCTGCCCGCGCGCGACCTGCTGGCCCGCGCTCACGACCACCTGGACCCCCTTGCCGGGCATGGGGGCGGCGATGTGGCCGGGGTTCTCGGGATCGGCCTTGGGGCGCGTCTCCTTGGAGGCCTTGAGCGCCCGGTCATGGACGCGCACCTGCCGGGGCGCGCCGTTGAGCTCGAAGAAGACGGGCCGCAGATTTTCCCCGTCGGGCTCGCCCACGGCGATGAACTTGACGATGAGGGTCTTGCCCTCCTCGATGCCGGCCGAGATCTCCTGCCCGGGCTTCATCCCGTAGAAGAAGACCTCCGTGGGCAGCACCGCGGGGTCGCCGTAGTTCTTCCGGTGCGCGTCGAACTCCACGAACTCGCGGGGGTACATCAGGTAGCTCATGAGGTCGTTGTCCGTGGGCGCGCTGCGGATCTTCCCCTTGAGCTCCGTGCGGGCGGCCTCGAGGTCCACGGCCGGGAGGTGGTCCGCCGGGCGGCCCTCCATGGGCTTGCGGTCCTTCAGGATGATCCGCTGGAGCTTTTTCGGCCACCCCTGGTAGGGCCGGCCGAGCCGCCCTTCGAGCAGTTCCACCACGGACTTCGGGAACATGAGCTCGCGCTTCTCGTCGAGGACGTCCCGGGCCTTGAGGTTGTTCGCGACGAGGTAGAGCGCCATGTCCCCCACGACCTTGCTGGAGGGCGTGACCTTGATGATGTCGCCGAAGAGCTGGTTGACGTCGGCGTAGGTGCGGAGGATCTCGCGCCAGCGGCCCCCGAGGCCCAGGCCCTGGGCCTGCTCCCTGAGGTTCGTGATCTGGCCGCCGGGGATCTCGTGCTTGTACACCCCCGAGGTGCCGGCGCGCAGGCCGCCCTCGAACGGGTAGTAGTGCTCGCGCACGCCCTCCCAGTAGTCGGAGCATGCGTTCAAGGCCTCGATGTCCAGGCCCGAGTCGCGGGGCGTGTTCCGGAGCGCCTCGGCGATCGAGTTCAGGTTCGCCTGGCTCGTCAGGCCGCTCATGGAGGAGAGCGCCGCGTCGGCCACGTTCACGCCCGCCTCGGCGGCCAGGAGGATGGAGGCCGCCTGGACGCCCGCCGTGTCGTGCGTGTGGAAGTGGATCGGGATGCCCACCTCCTCGCGCAGGGTCCCGGCGAGCTTCTCGGCCGCGTAGGGCTTGCAGAGGCCGGCCATGTCCTTGATGCCCAGCATGTGGACGCCGATCTTCTCGAGCTGCTTCGCGATCTTGACGTAGTACGCCAGCGTGTACTTGTCCCGCTTCGGGTCGAGGAGGTCGCCCGAGTAGCAGATCGCCGCCTCGCAGAGCGCGCCCGTCTCGAGGACCGCCTCGAGCGAGGGGCGCATGTTCTGGACCCAGTTGAAGCAGTCGAAGACGCGGAAGACGTCGATCCCCCCGGCGGCGGCGTTCTTCACGAAGGCGGCCACGACCTCGTCGCGGTAGTTCGTGTAGCCCACGGCATTGCCGGCGCGGAGCAGCATCTGGAAGAGGATGTTGGGGACCGCCCTGCGGAGGACGGCGAGGCGCTCCCAGGGGTCCTCCTTGAGGAAGCGCATCGCGGAATCGAACGTGGCGCCGCCCCACATCTCGAGGCTGAAGAGATTGTGGAGCCTCCGCGCGACGAAGGGCGCGATCCGCAGCATGTCCTGCGTGCGGACGCGCGTGGCCAGGAGCGACTGGTGCGCGTCGCGGAACGTGGTGTCCGTGAGGAGGAGGCCGCGCTGGTTGAGCACCCACTGGGAGAACTTCTCCGGGCCGAGTTCCCTGAACAGGTCCCGCGTGCCCGGAGGGATCGGGGAATCGGGGTCGTGGCCCGGAAGCTCGGGCTCGGGGAGGACGCGGCCGTCGGCGCGCCCCTTCACCTCGGGGTTGCCGTTCACGATGACCTCCCCGATGAAGGTGAGGAGCTTGGTGGCGCGGTCGCGCTTCTGCTGCCACACGACGAGCTCGGGGGTGGAATCCACGAAGGTGGTGGTGGCCAGGCCCTCGCGGAAGATGGGGTGGCGCAGGAGGTTCTCGAGGAAGGGGATGTTGGTCTTCACGCCGCGGACGCGGAATTCGCGCAGCGCGCGGTCCATGCGCGGGATGGCCTGGTCGAAGGTGGGGGCCCAGGCGGTGACCTTGACGAGGAGCGAGTCGTAGTAGGGCGTGATGGTCGAGCCGCTGTAGGCGGTGCCGCCGTCGAGGCGGATGCCGAAGCCCGCGGGCGAGCGGTACTGGGTGATCCGCCCGAAGTC
>JAHFOZ010000143.1 GCA_023261405.1 Planctomycetota bacterium | reverse complement strand
TCTACATGCGCTCCCGCGGGATCGGCCTCGCCGAGGCGCGGCGCCTCCTTGTCCACGCCTTCGCGGGCGAGATCGTGGACCAGGTGAAGGGGGACGCCATGAGGGCCCAGATCGGCGGCTGCCTGGGGCTGATGAGCGGGGTATGAGGGCCGCCGTGGAGACCCGTCCCGCCTACGACGTCCGGAAGGTCCGCGAGGACTTCCCCATCCTCTCCACCCGCGTCCACGGGAAGCCCCTGGTCTATCTCGACAACGCCGCCACCAGCCAGAAGCCCCGCGCCGTGATCGACGCGATGCGCTCCTACTACGAGACGCTCAACTCCAACATCCACCGCGGCGTCCACCACCTGAGCGAGCTGGCCACGCGGGCCTTCGAGGCGGCCCGCCTCAAGGCCGCGCGCTTCCTGAACGCCGCCGACCCGAAGGAGATCGTCTTCGTCCGCGGCGCCACCGAGGCGATCAACCTGGTGGCGCAGAGCTTCGGCGCGGGCTGGAAGGCGGGCGACGAGGTCCTCGTGACCCACCTCGAGCACCACTCGAACATCGTCCCCTGGCAGATCCTGCGCGACACGCGGGGGATCGTCCTCCGGGTGGCCCCCATCGACGACCGCGGCGAGGTGGTCCTGGAGGAATTCGAGCGTCTCCTCTCGCCGCGCACAAAGCTGGTCTCGGTGGCCCACGTCTCGAACGCGCTGGGCACGGTCAACCCCGTGCAGCGCATGATCAAGCTCGCCCGCGGGGCCGGCGCCGCGGTGCTCCTGGACGGCGCGCAGGCCGTCCCGCACCTCCCGGTCGACGTCCGCGCGCTCGACTGCGACTTCTACGCCTTCTCGGGCCACAAGCTCTACGGCCCCACCGGCATCGGCGTGCTCTACGGCAAGGCGGCCCTCCTCGAGAAGATGCCCCCCTGGCAGGGCGGCGGGGACATGATCCTCTCGGTCTCCTTCGAGAAGACCGTCTACAACCGCATCCCCCACAAGTTCGAGGCCGGCACGCCGCACATCGAGGGCGTGATCGGCCTGGCGCCCGCGCTGGACTACGTCACGGGCCTCGGCCTCGCCGCGATCGCCGCGCACGAGCACGACCTCCTCGTCTACGCCACGGCCGCCCTCTCGGAGATCCAGGGGCTCCGGATCTACGGCACCGCGCGCGACAAGGCGGGCGTCCTCTCCTTCACCCTCGAAGGCGTCCACCCGCACGACATCGGGACCATCCTCGACCAGGAGGGCCTGGCGATCCGCACCGGCCACCACTGCGCGCAGCCGGTGATGGAGCGCTACGGGATCGCGGCCACCGCGCGCGCGTCCTTCGGCCTCTACAACACCCGCCCGGAGGTGGACGCCCTCGTCGCCGGCCTCCGCCGCGTGCGCGAGGTGTTCGCATGACGGACCTGAGAGAGCTCTACCAGGAGCTGATCCTGGACCACTACAAGTCTCCCCGGAACGCCGGGTCGCTCGAGGACGCCACCCACGCGGCGCACGGCGACAACCCGCTCTGCGGCGACCGGCTCGCGCTCTTCGTGCGCATGAAGGACGGCCGCATCGAGGACCTGCGCTTCAAGGGCTCCGGCTGCGCCATCTCCACCGCCTCCGCCTCGCTCATGACGGAGGCCGTGAAGGGCCGCTCGAAGGCCGACGTGGAGGCGCTCTTCGAAAAATTCCACGCGAAGGTCACCGGGGAGGGCGCCGGCGGCGAGGACCTCGGAAAGCTCGAGGTCTTCTCCGGCGTCAGTGAATTCCCGGTGCGTGTCAAGTGCGCCACGCTGGCCTGGCACACGCTCAAGGCCGCAATCGAAGGCCACAAGGATACTGTTTCCACAGAGTAAAGGAGGAGAACCATGCAACCCCCCGTCTATCCCGCCGAAGCCGTCAAGCCGCTGCGCGCCGAGCTCACCGCCGTCGGGTTCCAGGAACTCCTGACCCCGGAGGACGTGGACCGCGCCGTCGCGTCGGCCGGCACGACCCTCTGCGTCATCAACTCGGTGTGCGGCTGCGCGGGCGGCACCGCGCGCCCCGGCGTGGCGCTCGCACTCCAGAACAAGGTCATCCCGGACCGCATGGTGACCGTCTTTGCCGGCATGGAACGCGACGCGGTGGACAAGGTCCGCCAGTACCACGCGGACGTCGCGGCCCCCTCGTCCCCCTCCATGGTGCTCTTCAAGGACGGCAAGATCGCCGCGATGGTCGAGCGCTCGCAGATCGAGGGACGCTACCCCCAGGACCTCGCGCAGGACCTCGTGGCGCTCTTCGAGGCCCACTGCTCGAAGACCGGCCCGTCGATCCCGCCCGAGCAGTTCGCCAAGCTCTCCCACGCGAAGGCGTGCGGTTCGTCGATCCCGAGGAGGGGATAGTGATCGACCTCACCCGGGACGTGGTTGCCACCACGATCCCCTACGGGCAGAAGACGAAGCTGCCCGCCGGGAGCCACGTGGAGATCACGCAGGAGCTCGGCGGCAGCTACACGGTCCTCTCGGACATCGGGCTCCTCCGGATCGAGGGGGCTGATGCCGACGCGCTGGGGATCGACCCCGCCAAGCCCGCGCGCCCCCGCGAAGAGGAGCAGGCCGGTGACCTCACGACGACCGTGACGCGCGTGTGGAACGAACTCAAGACCTGCTTCGACCCGGAGATCCCGGTGAACATCGTGGAACTCGGGCTCGTGTACGAGAACAAGGTCGAGGCCTTCCCCGAGGGCGGCTACAAGGTCGACATCAAGATGACGCTCACCGCCCCGGGCTGCGGCATGGGATCGATTCTCCAGTCGGAAGCCCAGCAGAAAATCCTGGCGGTCCCCGGCGTCAAGCAGTGCACGGTCGAGCTCGTCTGGGAGCCGCCCTGGGCCCAGGCGATGATGTCTGAGGCGGCGAAGCTCCAGCTCGGAATGATGTAGCGGCCGGGACCCGAGCGCCGAAGATCCCCGGGCCCCGGCTCTTCCCTCAGGCCCTCTACGGCCGGTCCCCCACGACCCGGCAGACCTGGATGAGCTTCGAGCTGATCTTGAGGCCCGCGCGGGCCGCGGCCGCCGGGTTGATCTCGAGCCGCACCCGACGGTCTTCCAGGATGAAGTTGATGGACGCCCCCGCCTCCGCGCAACCGGTAGAGTCCCCCACGACCAGGGAACTCGTCCCCTTCAAGGCGCGGAGGATGTCGGCCCTCCTCCCCTGCTCCGAGGCGGAGACGTAGAGCACGTGGCATCCCTTCAGTGCCTCGGGCGACTCCGCCCGGACGACCGTGAAGCTGCGGCCGTTCACCTTCTTGCCCCCAAGGGTCTCCTCGAGCAGCGCCCCGAAGGGGTCCTTCCCCAGGATCCCCACGACGTAGGGCGCGGCCGCGTCGGGGAAGGAGGCGGCCGGCCACTCCACGAAGTGCGTGAACTTGAACAGGAAGGCGGCCTTAACCCCCTCCTCGGAGTGCTGCGCGGGCTCGGCCATCGCCGGGAAGGCGAGCGACAGGGCGGCTAGGAGGCCCGTGATCCGCCTCATCAGGATTTCCGGGCCGAAGGGCCGTGGCTGCTCGTCATCCGGAATCTCCCGCCTTCTGGACCAGGTCGGGCGTTCCCAGGACCTCGCGCACCTTGGCCGTCATGGCCGCGATCGTGAACGGTTTCGAAAGGAGCGGGATTCGGTGCTTCCGGCTCAAGGCCTGGAGTTCGGCGTCGCCGGTGTAGCCGGACATGAACAGGATCCGGGTCGCCGGGTTCAGCCGCGAGATGTTCCCGGCCAACTCACGGCCGCCCATGATGGGCATGACCACGTCCGTGACGACGAGGTCGAATCGATCAGGCTGTTCGCTGAAGAGGTCGAGCGCCTCGCGGCCGTTTGCGGCCTCCTCGACCATGAAGCCGTTCCGCCGGAGGATCTCCCCCGCCATCCTCCGGACCATGGCCTCGTCCTCGACCAGAAGGACCATGTTGCCCGCCCTCGGGGTGCGGAGCAGCCGGACGGTGGTGGTGAACTTCCGGAACGTGCCGTCCCCCTCGACCGGTAGATACACCGAGAAGGTCGTGCCCCGGCCTTCCCTGGACTCCACGGCGACGAAGCCCCCGGACTGCTTCAGGATCCCATAGACGGTGGAGAGGCCCAGGCCGGTGGAGCGGTCGAGCGTCCGCCCGCGGCCGTTGAAGAAGGGCTCGAAGAGATGGACCTCGGCCTCCGGGCTGATGCCCGGTCCCGTATCGGTGACCGAGAGCTGCACGTAGGATCCGGGGGGGATTGTCTCATTGCGCCACGTGAGCGGCTCCTCGAGCAGCTCCGCGGACGTCTCGACCGTGATCCGCCCCGTCCCGGGCATCGCCTCCCGGGCATGCGTCACCAGGTTGAGGACGACCTGCTGGATCGAGGCGGGGTCGGCCTTGACGTTCGGAAGATCGGAGCCCATCAGGATGTCGAGGATGATCCTCTCGCCGACCAGCCGGCCGAGCGAGCCCCGGAGATCCTCCAGGAGCACGTTCAAATGGAGGGAGACGGGATTCAGCACCTGCTGGCGGCTGATCGCCAGGAGCTGGCTGGTGAGCACCGCGGCCTGCTGGCCGGCCTTCTGGATCTCCTCGATGAAACCGCGGGTCTCCGGGTCGACCGAGGGCCGGCTGAGGGCGAGGTCGCCGTAGCCCAGGACCACGGAGAGGAGGTTGTTGAAGTCGTGGGCGAGGCCGCCCGCCAGGTGTCCCACGGCCTCCAACTTCTGCGACTGGAGAAGCTGCTCTTCCTTCTTCTGGAGTTCCAGGGTGCGCTCCTCCACGCGCCGCTCCAGGTCGTCGCGGGCCTGCAGGAGCGCGGCGTCGCGCGACTGGATCTGGGAGAGCATGTCGTTGAATCCGTGGACGAGGGCGGCGAACTCCCCCTCGCCGGGACCGCGGGCCCGGATCGAGTAGTCCTTCCGGTTGGAGACCTCGCGGAGCGTGAGGGCGAGGTCGAGGATGGGCCGGGTGATGCGTCCCTCCAGGCCCGTGGAGAGGAGGAAGGCGGCGAAGGAGGAGGCCAGGAGGACGACGAGGACGATCCCCAGGTTCGTCCAGAGGCGGCCGGCGAGGTCCTCGAGGTCCGAGCGGAGGTAGATCGTCCCGATCCTCTCCCCATCCTGCACGACGGGCAGGAACACCTCGAAGCGTCCCTCCGTGAACGCCGGGCCGTCCGCGCCCGGCCGGGCGGGGGATTCGAGGGAGTAGACCCCCGGCCGCACCCAGGCGGCGAAACGCCGGCCCTCCCTGGAATAGAGGCAGGCGCTCTGGACCTGCGGTTCGACGGAGAGCATGGCCAGGATCTCCCCGGCGACCTTGGTGTCCGTGAACGTGAGGGCGGCGGTGCTCTGGCTCCCCACGACCCCCGCCACGGCGGTGAGCTGCCGCGCGAGCGTGCGGCGGGCCAGGAAGAAGTCGGAGGCGATGAACGCGGCGCAGGCGATCATCAGGGCGACGGCGCTCGTGGTCATGATGATCCGCTTGAGCGTCCTGCGGATGGAGGGCTCGTCCCCGGGGAGGAGCCGGCGCAGGCGGGTGGAATTCGAGCTCACGTGAGAAGCAGCGCAAGCCCCGTGCCAGCGTGACTCGCGATGGGCCGGGCATTTCCGCAGGGGGAAAGCTACAAAAATGTCGGGCCGCCCCCGGTACAAGACGGGTCAGAACTCCGAGGGCCAGCCGGAGGGGTCCGGCAGACGCCGCCCGTCCGCCCCGGCCCCCCAGAGGTCGAAGCTGCTGAAATTGCAGAGATCTTCTTCCGGAAGCCGGAACTGCGCGTCCTCGCCGAAGTCCCGCGACTCCTTCAAGGCGGGCCCGATGTGAGCATGGTTCCGGGCTACGAGCTGCAAGCCCTGAGCCACAGGCTCGCCTACACTTCGATCCGCTCGGCGTGGGTGTAGACGTTGAAGTCGTCTGCGCGGAGGAAGCCGATCAGCGTGATATTGAACTCGCGCGCCGTCTCGACCGCGAGGCTCGACGGGGCGGAGATCGCCGCCACGATGGGGATCCGCGCCATCGCGGCCTTCTGCATGATCTCGAAGCTCGCCCGGCCGCTGACCATGAGGAGGTGGTGCGTGAGCGGCACGCGCTCCTGGAGCAGCATGTGCCCCACCGCCTTGTCCACCGCGTTGTGCCGGCCCACGTCCTCGTACAGGGCGTGGAGGCAGCCGTGCTCGTCGAAGACGCCCGCCGCGTGGAGACCGCCGGTCTTCTCGAAGAGCGTCTGGGCCTTGCGGAGCGAGTTGCCGAGGCCGTAGATGACGTCCAGGCGGATCTTCAGCTTCGTGTCGACGGGCTTGGCCAGGGTGCGGATCTGGTCGATCGACGTCTTCCCGCAGATCCCGCAGGAGCTCGTGGAGTAGAAGTTCCGCCGGAGCCGCGCGAGGTCGGGCTTGTGGCCGTTGGCGAAGGTCAGGTTGACGGTGTTCTTCAGCTCGACGTGCTGCGTGTTCTCGCAGTGGCGGAGGGATCCGATCTCCTGGGAGTTGTGGAGCAGCCCCTCGGCGTAGAGGAAGCCGGCCGCCAGCATGAAATCGTCCCCGGGGGTCCGCATCGTGATCGCCACCGGCTCGTCATGGATCCGGATCTCCAGCGGCTCCTCGACGGCGAGGTGATCCTCGAACGAGTGGTGCTGGTGCGCGGGCGGGGCCGACTGCGGGTGGTCGCGCCGGATGGAGATTTTGCGGGTCTCGTGCTTGGCGACCTTGGGAAGCGTCATGGGCGTCCATTCTAGCGGCACGGCGCAGCGCACCGCAACAGGGAAACCGCCGTCTCCATTAACTTTCCTTGTCCTCGTACTGGTCCTTGAGCGAGCGCACCACGTTGGCGTCGGCAAGCGTCGTGGTGTCGCCCACGGCGCGACCTTCCGCGATGTCCCGGAGCAGGCGCCGCATGATCTTCCCGGACCGGGTCTTCGGGAGCTCGGCGGTGAAGAAGAGGTCGTCGGGCCGCGCCAGCGAGCCGATCTTCTTCACCACGTGCTCCTTGATCTCCTTGAGGAGCCCGTCGTCGCCCGTGCGGCCCGCGCGCAGCGACACGAACGCCACCACCGCGTTCTCCTTGATGTCGTGGTGCCTGCCGATGACCGCCGCCTCGGCCACCGCCGGATGGTCCACGAGCGCGCTCTCGATCTCCATCGTCGAGAGCCGGTGGCCGCTCACCTTGAGCACGTCATCCACGCGGCCCAGGAGCCAGAGGTAGCCGTCCTTGTCGCGCTTGGCGCCGTCGCCCGCAAAGTACCACTTCCCGAACTTCGCCCAGTAGGTCTGCTTGTAGCGCTCGTTGTCGCCGTAAATCCCCCGGAGCATGCCGGGCCAGGGCGACTTGATGACGAGCAGCCCCGCCTCCACGGACTCGCCCTCCTCGTTCACGATGTCCACGTCGATCCCCGGGAAGGCCGTGCAGGCCGACCCCGGCTTCGCCTTCGTGATGGCGGGCAGGGGCGAGATCAGGATGTGCCCCGTCTCCGTCTGCCACCACGTGTCCACGATCGGGCAGCGCCCGCCGCCGATCACCTGGTGGTACCAGACCCAGGCCTCGGGGTTGATGGGCTCACCCACCGAGCCCAGGAGCCGGAGCGAGCTCAGGTCACGCTTCTTCGGGAGCTCGTCGCCCCACTTCATGAAAGTGCGGATGGCGGTCGGGGCGGTGTAGAGGATGTTGACCCCGTACTTCTCCACGATAGCCCAGAAGCGGTCGCGCGCCGGGAAATCGGGAGAGCCCTCGTACATGAGGACGGTCGCGCCGTTGAGCATCGGACCGTAGACCACGTAGGAGTGGCCGGTGACCCAGCCGATGTCGGCCGTGCACCAGAAGAGGTCCTCCTCCTTGAGGTCGAAGATCCACTTCATCGTGGCGTACACGCCCGTCATGTATCCGCCCGTGGTGTGCAGGATGCCCTTAGGCTTCCCCGTGGTCCCGCTCGTGTAGAGCAGGTAGAGCATGTCCTCCGCGTCCAGGGGCTCCGCCGGGCAGTCGGCGGACTGGTCCTTCACGAGGTCGTGCCACCAGACGTCGCGTCCTTCCTTGAAGGGAGCGGGGACCTCGCCGCCCGCGAGGCGCTTAAAGACCACGACCTTCTCGACCACCGGCGTCTGGTCCACGGCGTCGTCGACCATCTTCTTGAGCGGGATGACGGTGCCGCGCCGGTAGCCGCCGTCGGCCGTGACGACGACCCGGGACTGGCAGTCGAGGATCCGGTCGCGCAGCGAGTCGGACGAGAAGCCGCCGAAGACCACGCTGTGCGGCGCGCCGATGCGCGCGCAGGCAAGCATCGCGATGGCGAGCTCCGGGACCATGGGCATGTAGAGGGTGACGCGGTCGCCTTTCTTCACGCCGAGCGACTTGAGCACGTTGGCGAAGCGGCAGACTTCCCGGTGGAGCGTGGCGTAGGTCAGGACGCGCTCCTCGCCCGGCTCGCCCTCCCAGAGGATGGCGGCCTTGTTCCGGCGCGGCCCGCCCAGGTGGCGGTCGAGGCAGTTGTACGCCATGTTCGTCTTGCCGCCCACGAACCACCGGGCGAAGGGCAGCTTCCAGTCGAGGACCTTGGTCCACTTCTTGAACCAGTGGAGCTCCTTGGCGAACCCCTCCCAGAACTTCAAGCGGTCCTTGACCTTGTAGACGCCGGGGCTTTTCACCGTCGCGTTCGCCACGAACGCCGCGGAGGGCTTGAACTTCCGGTTTTCCTTGAGCAGCGCGCTGAGGGCCTTCTCGGCCATCGATCACCTCCGTCTGGGGAAGGCAATGGGCATTGGGCAAAAGGCAATGGCCAATGGCCTTATGCCTTGGGCTTGCTGTTATAGCAGACGGCCTCGGGGTTCCGCTATAATTCGCCCATGGCCTTCTCCGCCTCGCACGCCGAGATCCTGGGACGCCTCGAGCAGGCCGTGATCGCCCACCTGGAGGACGGGTGGGTGGCGGAGCCGCATGCGGCCCGCGTGGCGCTCCTGGTCCGCGACGAGCTCCGCCGCTGGACCCAGACCACCTATCCCGGCTGCACCGCCGAGGGGGCCGCTCTCGACCCCGGTTCGCGGCGCCGTCTCAGCCTGACCATCCACTCGGCGCCGGTCACCCATCGCGTCGAGGTTTGGGGGCTGGCCTGCGGCGACGAGAAGGAACCGCTCGTGCCGGACGGCGGGCACGTCGCTCACTCGTGGGTGGTGGTGGCGCACCACGGCGAGCGCTGCCGGAACCTCGAGGCCCGGGAAGCGAAGCTCAAGGGCGCCGGGCTCAAGCGCCTGGACGCGCGCGAATCGCCCCGGCTCTCCCTCAGCCTCTGGATGGGCGCCGCCGCGCCGGACGGCTGCCCCGCCTGCCTGGCCCAGCAGTAGGATGGACTTCATCCGGCGCTGGCTCGTCCGGCGGGATCTCAAGCGCGCCCGCGCGCTCGAGGGCGAGGGCTACATCGAGCTCGCCTTGGGCGCCTACGAGGAGGCCCTGGAGTTTGCGCAGCCGCAGGAGCGCGCCCAGGCGCTCCGGGGTCTGGGGGGCTGTGCGCTCCGGCTGGGCAGGCTCGCCCGCGCCCGCGAAGTGCTGGCCGAGGCCGTGAAACTCGCCCCCGAGGATCCCGACGCGTGGCTCCTGCTGGGAAACGCCTGCCTCGAGCTGCGCGATACGTTCGGCGCCGACGACGCCTACGACACCGCGCTCAAGCTGGCGCCGGACCGGATCGACATCCTGCACGCGCAGGCCGAGTACTATGCCCTCAAGCTCCCCGCCGCGGCACTCGAGGCCGGCAAGCGCGTGATCCGGCTGATGCTCGAGAAACCCGGCGAAGTCGAACGCCTCCGCTTCCCGCGCGAGCTGCCCGTGGTTTTCCTCCGCAACCTCGCGGTGGAGCAGCGCTTCGTGGATGAGACGATCGCCTGGTTCGGCGAGCTTGCGGCCCTGAAATCGTGGATTTCGCCCGTGGCGCTGAACCACAAGGGCATCCTGCTGGCCAGCGTGGGCCGCCTCGACGAGGCGATCAAGTCCTACCTCGACGCGCTCACGCTCGATCCGGGCTTCGATGCCGCGCACTTCAACCTGGGGATGGCCCACACCCGGAAGCGCGACTTCGACGCGGCGAAGGCGTCCTTCTCCGTCTACGCCCGCCTCCACCCCACCGATGCGGTGACGACCTGGGGCTTCGGCTTCCTTGCCGAGACAAAGCCCGATGTGCCGGAGATGACCCGGCTTTACACGTTCTTCCTCGAGCGCCTGAAGGTCAATCCGCCCTCCGCTCCCGTGATTGGCCGCCTGGACATCTCGCGCGGCTGGGTGAAGCATGCCGAGACGGTGCTGGAGCACTCGAAGCGCCATCTCGAGCAGGATCACGAGAACATCGGCCCGCGCGAGGTCACCGGCGAGTAGGCGTGCCGACGAAACCGGTTGACGACGACCCGGTGAACGAATTTGCGGCGCTGAAACGTTAACTCAATCCGTGGGCTTCTTCCCCAGGATCGCGGCGGCGCGCTCGGAGGCCTTCTTCGCGTCGGCCTCGCGGCCCGTCTTGCGGTAGAGCGCGGCCAAGTTCTCGAGCACCGCGGCGACGTCCGCGTGGTCGGGTCCCAGCGCCGACTCGCGCATCTGGAGGGCTCGCTTGAGGAGCGGCTCCGCCTCCGCGGGCCGGTCGAGTGCGGTGCAGACCCTGCCCTGGAGGATGAGCGAGGCGGGCAGCTCGGGGGGGAGCTTTCCCGTGGTCCGCTGGCCGATTTCCACCGCCCGCTTGCAGAAGGGCTCCGCCTCGGCAGGCTTGTCGAGCGCCAGCGAGGCCCGGGCTCTCCGGTTGAGCACCCCCATGAGGCGCTGGGGTTCCCCCTCGAAGTAGTCCTCGCGCAGCGCGAGGATCCGGTCGAGGTGGGGGATCGCCTCGGCGTACTGCTCCTGCTCGTCGTGGATCTGCGTGATCGTGTCGAGGAAGGGC
>JAHFOZ010000574.1 GCA_023261405.1 Planctomycetota bacterium | reverse complement strand
GCAGGGCTCGCCCGCCGCGAGACGGAGCTTCCGCTTCCACTTGAACGGGCGCTCCTGCGTAATGGGGTGGGTCTGCCACACGTCCGCGCGCTGGTTGAACGTCCCCGGAGTGGTCCACTCGCACGCGGGGTCCTGGAGCTGCCACTGCGAGGACCATTTCTTGCGCGCGAGATCCTGGATCGCCTTGGCCCGTTCC
Organism: Planctomycetota bacterium; assembly: GCA_023261405.1. Taxonomy (GTDB): domain Bacteria; phylum Planctomycetota; class MHYJ01; order MHYJ01; family JACPRB01; genus JACQFK01. The sequence continues at coordinate 2,793 of JAHFOZ010000574.1, read as the reverse complement.
TTGATCTGCGCCGACAGAGGTTCGTCCTTCAGCGCGCGTGCCAGCCTGGCCGCCCGCGTCAGCGCGTGGAGCGCGCCGTCGGTCTGGAGGGTCGCGTCGGCCGGGTCCGCCAGCCCGAGGTATTCGCCGATCACTCCCCGTCCGCCCGCGGGGCTCTTGTGCGTGCTTTCGTACCGCGCGATCAGGGAGAGCTTCTCCTCGAGCGCGTCGACGAGGAAGCCCCCGGCGATCCGGTCGGCCGCCTTCAACGCGGTCTTCAGATCGTCGCCCTGGAGGGCGTAGTCGCGCGCCAGCCGCAAGAGCGCGTAGAGGACGTCGGGCTCCTTGACCTCCGCCGAGACGGACGCGAGGATCCGCTGGGCCAGCGCCTGCTTCTCCGTCGCCGACGGGAATCCGGCCGACTGGAGGAGCTCCTTCGCCTGCCGCTCCGCCTTCGCGAGCGCGGCCGCGGCGGGCACGGCGGACTTGAAGGCGTCCAGGATGGGCACCGGATGGGCCTCCGCCTGGGCCGGCGGCAGCAGGTAGATGTTGTCCCAGAACGCCCGCTCGCTGTGCATGGGATGGGCGCCGCCCGCGGCGTTCCAGATCTCGAGCGAGACGATCTGGCCGCCGTACGCCGAGAGGTCGACGTCGAACGACTGCCACCGGCTTCCGAGGATGACCTTCCGGAGGAGTTCCGTGCCGTTGGCGACGACGACCAGCACCCAGTCGCAGGGGATCGTGTCCCCGGGCGTCTCCTTGTCCAGGGCGCTGACCTCGAGGTGAAGGGAGGGATGGTCGCGGGCCAGCTGGGCCGTGCGGAGCCACTTGTGAGGCCGGTCCGTCGCGATGGGGTGGCTCCTCCAGGCGCCGACGCGGCCGTTGTGGTTGACGCGGCCGACGTCATGAGAGGCGCCGTTCATGGAGGACCAGGGCGCGGCCCAATCCTTCAGCCCGGCCTTGCGCGCCCCTTCGATGGCCGCTTCGAGCTGCACCGCCTGCTGCGCCCTCTGGCCCAGTTCCGCGAGCCGGCCCGAGTAAAGGGCGCCCTCCTTCGCGGCCTTGACCGCCTTTTCGGTCCTTGCGAGGAGGGCGACCGCGGCCTCGAGTTTCCGGAGATAGATCGCCTCCTCGATCAGGCGGATCGACCCTTCGAGCACCGCTTTCGTCTCCTCCGGGGTCTTTGCGGCCTTCTCCATCCGCACGAGGACGACCTGCTTGTCCGCCATCGCGTCGACGCCGACAAACAGGTTCTCCATTTCGTCGATGGCCTGCAGCGACGTGTCCACGTCTCCCGCCGCGGCCGCATGATCCCGGGCCTCGCGGAGCATGACGTACCTCCACGCCGGCTCCCTGTGCTGGACGCCGCGGGGGATCATCTTCCGTGCGAAGGCCTGGCGGCCGGCGGGCAAGGACGCATAGTCGTCCTTGTAGGCCTTCCGAATCTCCTTCTCCGCCTGGACCTGCTGCGCGGCGTCGGGCACCGGGACCCGGGCGGCCTGCAGGGCCAGCAGCGCCATCAGGGGGAATGCGAAAGCAGCCGCCATACATCCTCCCTGGACACCGACCGCCCCCAGGTAGATAGCGGGGGCGACCCACCGTGTTCCAAAATGTTGAGATTCCGGGTCCGCGCGCGGCGCTCCTCCCGCTTGCGCCCCCTGGCTCCGAGAAAGCCGATCCGGCATTCAGCCAGCGGAACTCGCCGCCCGCTCGCGGGTTAGACTGCTGCAACCCGTGGACGAACGAACCCTCATCGAGCGCTGCATCTCTGGGGATGAAGAGGCGTGGCGGGACTTCCTGGCCACCTACGATCTCTCAATACGCGCCTCCGCGCGCCTGGTCCTGGGTTCCATCGGCCGCCCGGCCGACGACGCCGAGGTCGAGGAGATCCGCTCGGGGGTCCTGGAAATGCTGCTCGCCGACGGCTCGCGCGTCCTGCGCTCCTTCCGCCGGCAGTGCTCCCTCGAGACCTGGCTCCGCGTCCTCGTCCGCACCGTCTGCATCCGCTCGGTCCGGCGGAAGAAAGTCGATCCCCGGGAGATCCCGGCCCCGCCGGCCCCCGAGGCGCCGATCGAGCGGATCCTCTCCGAGGAACGGACGCGCGTCGTGAGGGAGGCCCTCGACGCCCTTCCCGAGCGGGAGCGGAAGGTGCTCTCGATGTTCTTCATCGACGGGCGGTCCTACCGGGAGATGGCCGAGTCGCTCGGGCTGCCGATGGGGACGGTCGCCACGGTGCTGGCGCGAACCCGCGAAACGCTGCGGGGGCTGCTGAAGGCGAAGGGGATGTAGGCTACCGGGGATCCTCGCGCCGGACGAGGACGCGGCCCACCTGGCATTCGAAGGGGTCGCGGGACTTCTTGTCGAGCGTGCTTCCCACCGCGAGATGCGCGCGCTCCATCGAGAGGCCGTGGGCGATGCGGACCGTTTCGACGCCGTCGCGGTGGAGCAGCACATCGCGCGGCGTGACGGTCAGCTTCACCCGGTGCCAGTCCGAGTCGGGCGCGGCGATCGCGGAGGACCAGAGGACGGCGGGCTTCGAGCGCGCGTCGGTCTGGACCTCGAGCAGCTCCTCGTCGGCCGTTCGCGACCAGCGGAGCACGCCGCGTCCGTGCCGGGAGGCGTGCGTCTGCAGGAGCGCCTGCATCCGGCCGCCCTTCTGGGCTTTCGGGATCCGGTAGTCGAGGTCGAAGGAGACGCCGTCGCCCACCGGGAAGTCGCTCGCGGTTCCCGCCAGCGCCCAGCGCTTCCGGCCCCCGGGTTGGGCGGTCAGGGAGAGCGCCCGCCGCCCCGGGACGTCGATCACCGCGTTCGTGC
>JAHFOZ010000142.1:8021-10925 GCA_023261405.1 Planctomycetota bacterium | reverse complement strand
GCGGCGGCCGTCGCGCGTCCCTCGACACCGAGCTCACCTACAACGACCGCCCGACCGACAAGGTCCAGGCGGCCATCGAGGGCTTCCTCCGCTCCTGCTTCCCCCGCGCGGCCGCGCTGCGCGTGACCCACCGCTGGGCGGGCATCATGGGGTTCAGCTGCGACGAACTGCCCTCGATCGGCCCCGTGCCCGGGCGCGTGAACACCTACGTCGCCGCCGGCTACCACGGCCACGGCCTCGGCTTCGCCGCGATCGCCGCGCGCTCCGTGAGCGAGATGATCCTCGACGGAAAGACCTCCGTCCCCTGCGAGATCTTCTCGCCGCGCCGCCACGAGCCCTGATTAAACAGGGCCCCCTTCCCGGGACCCGCCCCTTGGGATGGCGTGGAGTGGACGGGATGCACCCGCCCGCGCGTCGGAGGCGTAGTACTCACATGACGATACTCACCGCGCTCCTCCTCCTGCAAACGCGCGACGTCTTCGACTACGAAGGCCAGAAGGCCGCGAAAGACGTGAAGAAGATCGTCCTCATCGGCGATGCCGGCACGCACGGCGCCCCCGGAAACCACGAGTTCATCGCCGGGTCGCTGATCCTCGCGCGGCGCCTGCACAAGGCCGATCCGAACGTCCATGCCGTGATCCACTCGAGCAAGAACTGGCCCAAGGACCTCTCGCATGCGGACGCGGTGGTCGTCGGGCTCAACCACGGGGGCAAGGCGGCGAAGGATCCGCAGATCGCGGCGGCCGTCGCCCGCGGCGCCGGCTTCATGGCGATCCACTTCGGCGTGGAGGTCAACAAGGGCGCCGAGGGGGACGCCTTCCTGAAGTGGATGGGCGGCTACTTCGAGACGAAATGGTCGGTCAACCCCTGGTGGACCCCGAACTTCAAGGAGTTCCCGAAGCATCCCACGACCCGCGGCGTCACGCCCTTCAGCGTGAAGGACGAGTGGTACTACCACATGCGCTTCGTGCCGGAGATGAAGGGGGTCACGCCGATCCTGTCCGACGTCCCGCCGCTCGGCACCGCTCAGGAGAAGACGAGCGACCGGGGCGGGAACCCCGACGTCTTCAAGGCCGTCACGGAGAAGCAGCCTCAGCACATGGCCTGGGCGTACGAACGGCCCGACGGCGGCCGCGGCTTCGGTTTCACCGGCATGCACGCGCACAACAACTGGGGCACCGACGGCTTCCGCCAGGTCCTGGTGAACGGCCTCGCCTGGGTGGCGAAGCTGGAGATCCCCGAAACCGGCGTCGCCTGCGAGCCGGTCACCGCCGATGAACTCCAGAAGGTCATCGAGGAGGCGAAGGCCGCCGTGGCCGCCGGAAGATAGGTCCCGGGCTCAGGGACAAGACGCGTCCCTCAAGCCGGTGCGTCGCGTACCCGCCGAAGCAGGTCATGTTCAGCGCGATCGCCATGCGCCGCAGGCTGGATCCCACCCGCTCTACGGCGCCTTGACGTCGTACGCCGTCAGGAACTTCTGGTCGCGCAGGTAAAGCCGGCCGCCCGCCACCACGGGATGCGCCCAGCTCGGGCGCCCCCGGGACGGGATCTTGAAGCGGCCGCGCTCGCGGTACGCCTCCGGGCTGGCGTCGGCGAGCGCCACCTCGTGTCCCTCGCCGAGCAGGTAGAGCATGCCGTCGGCGACGACCAGGGAGCCTTTCCCGACGCTCCGCTCCTGCCACTGGACCTTGCCCGTCAGGAAGTCCATGCAGAGCAACCCGCTCCCGAAGCCGTACATCCAGTCGCCGACCTTGACGATCCCCCCGTGGTGGTTGGCCATCTTCTTCTCGAAGTAGACCTGCTCCGCCTTCTGGCCCGTCCCCTCCGTGGAGACCTTCGCCAGCCCCCCGCCCGTGCCGTAGGCGCTGGAGGCGAAGACGTGATCGGCGTGCACGATGGGCGTGCAGACGTTGGCCGTGCCGTTGTTCGCGCCGCCGTACTTCCAGAGCGGCCGCCCGCCGTCGGCGCTCACGCCGAAACAGGACGCGTGCGCGAACTGGACGATCTGGCGGATCCCGCCGATGTCCGCCAACTGGGGGGAGGAGTACTGCGCCCCCTCGGTCACGCCTTCGGAGCGCCAGGCCACCGCGCCCGTCTTCTTGTCGAGCGCCGCGATCGTGCCCTTCTTCCCCCCCGGCGTCACGATCAGCAGGTCGCCCATGACCAGCGGCGACTCGCTGTACCCCCAGCCGGGCCGCGACCCGCCCAGGTCCCGCGCCAGGTGGAGGTGCCAGAGCGTCTTCCCCGTCGCCGCCTCGAGGCATGTCACGTCCCCGAGGGCGCTCTCCGCATACACCCGGTCGCCGTCCACGGTCGGCGTGCCCCGGGGCCCGTCCCCCGTCCCGTCGCGGTATCCGCCGAAGTAGCCGCGGAGCTCGTCCGCGGAGAGGATGCCGTCGCCGCGGGGGGCCAGTTTGACATAATAGGCGGCCAGCTCGGCGGGCCTGATCACCCCGTCCTTCCCCGCCTCCTGCTTTGCGAGGAAGGCCTCGATCTCCTCGGCGGTCAGGAAACCGTCCCCCTTCTGGGTGTCGGGAAGCTTCAGGTCCGCGCGGTCGAAAAGGGAGTCGAGGGCGGAACCCCGGGATTCCTTGCGGGAGACCTTTCCGTCGGCGTCCTTCTCGAGCTCCGCGACCAGCGCCCGCGCGCGCTCTCTGGCCAGCGACGGCGCGTCGACCGTCTTGTCCTCGGCATCGATGCGGACGAAGTGGTCCCGGAGGATGGCCCCCGCCTCGGCGAACGTCAGCTTCCCGTCGCGGTCCGCGTCGAGCTTGGCGAAGAGCCTCTCGGCGCGACCCGCGACCGCGTCCGCGGGCTTGTCCCACCCGTTGAAGTCCCAACCAAACCGCTGGAGGGCCTCGATCTCGTCCACCACGCCGTCGCCGTTGCGGTCGATCTTCTTCA
>JAHFOZ010000142.1:0-8011 GCA_023261405.1 Planctomycetota bacterium | reverse complement strand
TTCCGGCCGCACCGCCCAGAGACGGTGGCCGTCCTTCACGTCCAGCGCGATCACGTGTTCGACACCGTCCAGGTCACCTTGGGTGAAGATCCGGCCGTCCTTGCTCGAGATCGACGCGTAGCCGACGCCTGCTGTCTCGACCTGCCAGGCGACCTTGGGGCCTTCCTTCGGCCATTCCTTGAGCAGGCCCTTCTCCACGCCGATCCCGTCGCGGTTCGGCCCCCGCCACTGCGGCCATTCGCCGGGCCCGGAGGGGACCTGGACGGAGAGCAGGAGGGTGAGTGCGACGATCATGGCGCTGTTCCTTAACGGACGTCCGGCCCGTACCACCCATTTACAGTCCCACGCCCCCGTTCGTGGGAGTGGATGACCCGGAACATCAACGCCCCTTGCGCCCCCGGCTCATTTTCCGGGCTGCTGGCACCGGCCTGACCGTGTCTTCATCCAGGTCGAACGGACACAATCCCAGGGGCAGAAGGCAATTCTGCGCCCACCCCCGATCAGGGCCCTGTGACCAGGCGGCGCGCGGCCGGGTCCCACCGAGCCCGATCCTTGGATTCGTTCCACCACCTTGCGAGGTCGTCCAGGGCGGCCTTTCCCTCCGGGCCCTCAATGGACTTGGGCACCGGCTTCCCGGCCAGGCCCAGGGCCCTCTTGAGGGCGTCGGAGCGGACGAGCTTCGCATCCGCCTCCCGCGCCATCCGGACGAGCGCCGGGATCCCCTTCGGCTCCCCGCAGCGGACCAGGGCCTCCGCGACGCGGAGCTGTACCCACTCGTCCTCCTCCTTCACCTCGAGGGCGGCGGCGAGCGCCGGCGCGGCTTCCGGCCGCCCGATGGCGCCGAGCGCCTGGGCGGCCTTCTCCTTGACCGCGCTGGACGGATCCTTGAGGGCCTTGGCGAGCTCCGGCAGGACCGAGGCATCCTTGAGCTTGCCGAGCTCCTCGGCCGCCTTCGCACGGACATTGTCATGCTCGTCCCCAAGGGCGGCCAGGAGATCCTTCCGCGTGTCACCCACTCCGTGCTCGGGCTTTCCGTGGGAATGAGCCGCGTCCGACGGGGGCTCCCTGCCCGGTCCCGACTTGTGTGCGTGATCGTCCTCTTCCGGGGCCCTGAAGGAATGGGCAAAGTCCGACTTGAGGAAGACGACCATCCCGAATCCGGCGGCGACCAGCGCCAGCGCTCCCCCGCCGATCCTGAGGAGGGACCTGACCCGCGACGACGATTGCCCGACGTGGACGGCGAGGCCCGAAACGACCAGCAGCGCCGCAAAGAGGCAGATGATGCAGGGGGCCGGAGGCCAGTCGTAATGCGCGGAGAGCCCCAGTCCACCGGTGGCCGCAACGACGCTCGTCCCCCATCCGATGAACAATCGCGTCCGGAAACGGTCCGCGAAAAGCACTCCGCAGACCGCCGGCGCGATCAGGAGACAGAAGACCAGCAGGACCCCCGCGATGTGGACCGACATCGTGATCACGAGGGCGAACGTCACGTAGAACAGGAAGTCCCACCTCCGGACCCGTATCCCCTCCTTCGCCGCCCCCTCCGGATCCACCGAGATCTGGTGGAACCGCTTGCGAAGGAACCAGTGGACAGCGCCGATCACGGCATAGAGCCCCGACACCCTCAGGACCTCCCCGGGCGTCACCACGAGGATGCTCCCGGCCAGGATGTCCCTCAGGTGTTCGGCGCCGTGAGGGTTCTCGGCGGACAGGAGGATAGACCCCGCGGAGGCGATCGCGAAGGACAGGCCGATGATGGCCTCCTGGGGAACCCGCTCCCCGCGCGTCCGGGTGATGGAAAAGACCCAGGCCCCGATGATCCCGAAAAGCAGCGAGACGTAGAACGTGACCCCGTCGCTCAGCTCGAAACCGAAGAGGAACGCGACGGTGCTGCCGAGGGCCGTGATCTGGGCGAGCGCAAGGTCTACGAAGAGGACCTTGCGGCTGATGACGTGCAGGCCCAGATAGGTGTGGATCGTGATCAGGAGGAAGGTCGCGATCAGCGGCCAGAACCACCACGGCAGAGGCTGTACCATGCCTTCACTTCCCCATCGCCTGGATGAGGAGATCCGTGGAGACCTCGAAGAACTTCAGGTAGTCATCCGCGCCCTTGACCCCCCCGACGCTCAGCGGAAGGACGACGACCTTCGCTCCGCCTTTCTCGGCCACGAGGCGGGGCACTTTCTCATCGTAGAAGGGATGGGAGGCGATGATCTGGATCTTGTCCCGCTGGATCTGCGCCACGAGGTCCGCCAGGTGGCTCGGGCCCGGCTGAATCCCGGCCTTGAGTTCCACGAAATTGACCACATCGAGGCCGAACCGCGCATTGAAGTACGAGTAACTCTTGTGATAGAAGACGATCTTCCGGCCTTTGACGGGCCTCATCTTTCCGATCCAGCCGCCCAGTTTTGCGGAGAGCTTCGCGCCGCCCTCAACCTGGCTTTCGAGGAAAGCGTCGAACTCGCCCGAGCGGCAGAGGCGGTCGAGCTTCTTCCCTCCCACGAGATCGACCAGCTCCCTCCCGAAGACCGCCTCATCGATCGCCTGCTGGAAGGCCTTCTTGCGCTCTTCGAAATAATCCGCATGGGCAGGGGAGGCCTGCTTCAGGGCCTCGGCCACGGTCTGCGCGACGATCTTGCCGTTCAGGGGATCGGTCAGGTAGTGCGGGTTTCCGAGCGGATGAACGTCTCCCTGCGCTCGCGTGACTTCGCCGGTGGGCAGTTCAAGGACGGGGATGTTCTTCGAGCAGTCCACATAGCCGGCGCTGCCCGGCTTGATCCGCCCGTTTCTCGCGCCGTCGAGCAGCGGAGGCACCCAGCCGATCTCGAGCTCGAGGCCGTTGTTGAGGAACAGGTCCGCATCCCGGAGCTTCACGACGTAGCTCGGCTTCGGATCGACGAAATGGGGATCCTGGACTCCCGAGGCGATCGTCGTCACGCTCACTTTGTTGCCGCCGACCGCTTCGGCGATCCTGCCGAGATCCGTCAGCGTGGCGACCACGTTGATCGGTTTCTCGTCCTGGGCGCTTCCCCCCCCGGCGAGCGCAAGTCCCGCCATCACCGCAAGTATGCATTTCATGTCGCGCCTCCTCAAAGATTGCCGGATGCGACCCTCGAGCCGTCAGAACTTGTGCGCCCCGTGCGCGCCGAACATGATCTCCACCTGGAGATAGATGCTGTGGGCGTCTTCCTCGATGAGGAACTGCGCCCGGTCGTACGAGTACTGGAGCCTGATCTTGCTGAACTCGCTCGGATAATAGGTGAGCGCCGCCGAACCCCTCGACCGTCGGTCCTGGAAGGAGTCGGCCGAGGATGCGTAGCTCACGCCGGGCGAGCTGAACGAGACTTCCTCTCCCCGGGCGTGGTCGTAGCGGAGCCCCAGGCTCCAGGGTCGCTCGAATCCCCAGACGGCCTGGGAGTAGAATCCCCAGTCCCCGAGGACCTCCCTCCCTTCCACCTCGGTGCCGGCATCGAACACCGGTCCTGCTTCGTATCTCCGGACCATCACCTCGGTCTGCCACGACAAGAACGGAAACCCTTTGTCGTTCGTCAGCGGCTTCCACTTGGCGTAAAGATCGGCCCCGTAGACCTGGGTCCGTGTATCGGATCCGGTCGCGTTGGGACCGAAAAGCGCCGACGCTCCCGGGACGATCGTGAGTTCATCGCTTGGGTCAAAGGAAGTCCGAAGGCGCACAAGATAGAGCATGTCGGCGAGGCTGCGAACCCCCGGATCCACCAGCGGGCGTCCGGCCACGGTCTCCCCCGCCGCCCCCCTGAAGCTGGGGGCCGTCTCCCCCTGGGCGTTCTGGACGCTCCCGATGACTTCCGCGAAGAAAGGAAGGGGCGTGAGCCAGGAGAGCTGCGTCCCGGGATTCCGGAGGCCGTCCGGGCCCATGAAGCGGGAGTTCACGACCGGTTGGTCGACGAATTCCCACGCGTGGGGATGGATGGGATTCATGCGGCCGAAGCCGTTGAAAAACTGCCCCGCCTTGAGCTGCAGATTGTAGGGCAGATCGAGAGTCGTCAGGTAGACCTCCTCCAGTTCCACCGTCGAATCCCCGTTCTCATCGATCTGCAGGACGATGTTGGCATCCCCCCGAAAGTAAGGATCGACGATGCCGGAGAAGGTCAGCTCGACGTTCTGGATGGTGAAACCCCGGTTCTTCGGATCGTGCCCGCCGGCTTCAAGGTCGCGGAGTTCCGCCTCCTGCACGGAAGAACCGCCCGCCGCCGCGAGGAGATCGAGCGCGATGTCGATGAGGCGCAGCCCGGGCACGGGCTGGGTTTGCGCCTGAGAGGCCGCTCCGACCGGGCCGGGAGCCTCGCCCCCAAGCGCCTTCCGGAACTCCTCCTCAAGCTTCTTCTTCTCCTCGGGGGTCTGACCTGGCTTGGATGGCTTCTGGAGCGATAAATCTGGCCCGACCCTGTCCGCCGGCTGCTTGAGACGCTCGACTTCCTTGCGCACCTCCTCAAGTTCTTTCCGAAGAGCGTCCACATCACTCTGCGCGGGTGGCTTCCCCCTGATCTTTCCTCCCGAGGCAGGCGGCTCCCCCTCCTGGAGTGCGAGAAAGGACATGATTGCGAGCAAGCACATGGAATCCTCCCGATCGGCAGGCCACGAGAAACGTCCGGGAGACGTTAGCCGACCGGAGGGGCGCGGGGAGGGGCGGAGGGGTCGACGGTGGACGACCGGGGCGCGATCGCCTCGGGGGACTCCACGAGGGCGGCCGGGACGGCGGCCTCCACATGGGCGGGCTGCAGCTCAAGCAGCCCCGAGAGGTTCACCTGGCAGAGGATGCAGGGGCCGGGGTGCTCGGGGCTCGCTTCGGCGCAGAAGTGGGAGGAGCGGTCGCTGCAGGCAGAGGCGGCCTCCTCGGCGTGGAGCGGTTCGTGCACCGCGACGGCGAACTGGCAGGCCAGCGCCAGGAGCGCCACGCCGAAGCAGAGCGGCCCGCGTTTCATCAGCATTAGAACAACGGAGAGCCTACCCTTGTTCCATCCGTCCGTCCACTATTCGGCGGATCAGTACCTCGACTCGCAAGTTCGTGACCCGTTGCCCCTGCCGGGCAGACGGTCCCGAACTTCTGCGGCTCGGCATTCAGTCCCGGACGGTCTCGGCGAAGACGCGGACGCCGCGGGCGCGGCCGCGGAGGTCGCGCAGCTCCTGGACGCGCGGCTCGAGGGACCTCACGCGGTCCTCGGCTCGCTCGGCCGCCTTGCGCAGTTCCTGCCCCGTGAGTGATTTGACGTCCTTGAGGATCCTCTCGAGGTCCACGCTCACGGCGGGCAGGGCGAAGTCGGCGGCGGCGCGGCGGTAGCGCTCCTGGGCCTCCTTCATGCGGCGCTCCATCTCTGCGGCCTCCGGGACGCGCCGCTTCATCCAGTCGCGGCACCATTCCCACTGGGCATCCTCGGCCCAGGTGCCGGTGAGGGCGTGGAGGCGGAAGCGGCCGGGAAGATCGATGGCCGCGGCGCTGTCGCCGACCTTCACCTTCCCCTCGCTGCCTTCGACTGAAAATCGGCGGCAGAGATCGGCGTACCGGGCGGTGAGCTCGCTCACGCTGGCCGCTTCCACCGTCCGTCCGGGGACGGCGAGCCGCACGGTCCCGTCGGCCCGCTGGACGAATTCCACAGCGGCGCCGTTCACGTCCACGGATATGGCCACGGAGGTCCCGGGGACGGCGGGGGCGGGCGGCGGGACGGGCGCCAGGCGCCGCTCGATGCTCGAGATCGCCGCATCGACGGCCATCGCGGCGGAGCTCTCGCGGGGGCGCTCAGCGCGGAGCGCGGCGAGCTCGGCGGCGACCTCCTCCTCCAAGCGGCCGAGCTGGGCCTCGCGGGTGGCCTGCTCGCGGATCTTCCGGGCCACTGCGACCTGCTCGGACGAGGGCCTCCCGGCAGTGGCCGCGGTGGCCGCGATCCCCACGGCGACGACGATCATCGCCGCGGCGGCGAGGCGGCCTGCGAGGGCGGCGCGGCGTCGGGGCAGCGCGGCCATCCTCTCGGCGAGACGCTCGCGCTCGCCCGGGAGGGGCGAGGCCTCGTCCCGCGTGCGCTCGAAGGCCCGCCCGAGGGTTTCGGAGAGCAGGCGGCGCTCCTCGAGCTCGCGCCCGCAGGCCGGGCAGCCCGCCAGGTGGCTCCGGAGGAGGACCTCCTCCTCCCGCTCGATCTCCCCGTCAACGAGGGCGTCGATGGCCAGCCGGGACTCGGGGCAGGTCATCATGTCTTCTCGCACAGCTTCCTCAGCCGCTCGCGGGCCTCGAAGAGCCGGGAGCGGACGGTCCCGACGGGACATTGCAGGACCTGGGCGATCTCGGCGTACTTGAGCCCATCGACGTGGAAGAGGATCAGCGTGGTGCGAAGGTCCTCGGGGAGTTCCCTCGCGCGGTCGAGCACTGCCTGGACCCCCTTCCCGGTCTCGTCGGCTTCGGGGGCCGGGAGGCGCTCCCCCTCCCCCTCGAGCGACGCGTACCGCCACTTCTTCCGACCGCGCAGGTGGAGGCCGACCTGGTTTCGCAGGATGGAGACGAGCCAGGTGCCCACCTGGGAGTCACCGCGGAAGTTGGGGAAGGACTTCACGGCGGCCAGGAAGGTCTCCTGGGCGAGGTCGGCCGCCGGGGTGGGCCCGGCGAGATTCCAGGCCAGCCGGTGGATGCGGTCGTAGAACCGCGCCACCAGGGCGTCGAAGGCATCGCGGCGGCCCGCCTTGCAGGCGGCCACGAGTTCCGCTTCCGTGGCGAACGGGGCGGGCGTCTCCATCAGCCCCGCGGGAGGCCGGGCAGCCAGCATCGTTCCATCTTCAGAAGTCATACGCGGCTCAAAGCCGGATGATTAGTAGAGGAGAAGCCCGGAAGGTTGGCCATAAAACACTCCGTCCGTTTTATGGCCAGGAACGACTGGACTGTCCCCTAGTCGCCCAGGAAGTCGCCGTCCGTGCCGGGAAGCGTGCCCAGGCGGCTCTGGGAGCCGCCGTCGAGGGCGGTAAGATCGGCGCCGGCCGACGTGCGGCCGTCGAAGTAGACATCCCCGCCCGCGCCGAGGGTGCCGCCGGAGTTGGCGATGATGGTACCGTTGTTGACGACCCGGCCGCTCGTGGCGCTGTCGGCCGAGGGGGTCGTGACCAGGTCGCCGTCCGCGTCAAAGTGGACCGCGATGGTCGCCGCCCCGAGCGTGATCGTCCCCACGACGGGGTTGGACCGGGCGCTCCCGCCCGTCGTGCCCGTGCCGCCGGAGACGTTGATCGACGCGCCGCTTTCCAGGGTGATGTCGCCGCCCAGGCCCGCCACCCCGCCGGCGTCGGACTGGGCCAGCACCCGACCGCCCAGCCCGCCCGTGCCGCCCGTGTCGAGCCCGTTCCCGCCCAGCGCAATGATCGAGCCCGCGATCGAGATCGGCTGGTCCAGGGTCAAGAGCGAGACGACCCCGCCCGACCCCGCCACCCCGGGCGAACCCGTCGAGTTCCCGCCGTTCGCGACGATGGATGAAGTCGAGAGGATCGTGATGGCCCCCGAACCGTGGCCGACCGCGAAGTCGACCGTGCCGCCGGCGGCGCCCCCCAGATTCGTCCCGGAGATCGCCGTCGAACTGCCTCCGCTCGCATTGATCGCGGCCGAGTTCGTGATACTCCCCCCGCTGCCGCCGCAGGTCACCGTGACGGCGCCTCCCGGGCGCGGCGTGAATGCCGAGGAGGACCCCGTAGTCGTGAGCGTCCCCGAGAGCGCGATGTCCCCGTTCACGGTGCTGAAGCCGATCGTTCCGGACAGCCCGCCGGCCCCCGCCACAGCGCCGTTCCCGCCCGAGGTGGCGATCTTGGCGGAGGAGACGATTTCGCCCGGGGTTCCCGCGGCGGAGGCCAGCACGTTCCCTCCCGCCCCACCGGCCGCCCCGCTGGACGTCCCCCCCCGCGTGTCGATGGTCCCCGTGAGGCTGAGGTCCCCGCGGACATCCGAGGTCAGCGTGACATTCCCCCCGCTCCCGCCCGCGCCCAGGCCAGGCCCTCCGCCCACTGCAAT
>JAHFOZ010000141.1:6354-10963 GCA_023261405.1 Planctomycetota bacterium | reverse complement strand
AGCGTCAGGCTGGTGGAGTCGTCCTGCCTGTCCCGAGCGAGCCCCGGAAGGGGCGGGTCGAGGGAGAGCACCGAAAGGCAGGCGAGCACGGCGAGGATCATTTCTTGGAAGGCTCCAGCTTCTTGACGTATTCTAGCCACTCCTTCTGGAGCTCGTCCATCTTCGCGTCGCCGAAGCCCGCCTCGTAGGCGGCGCGCGCGTCGCCGCCCTCCTTGAGCTTCTTGAAGTACGTCTCGATCCGCGGGCGGTGCTTCCCCTTCTCGTGCTCGTAGAAGAAGTGGATCATCGCCCACGACTGGGCGTACTTGAACGAGCGGGGCCCCGAGTAAAACTGCCCGGGCGTCTGCATCATGATCTGCTCGAAGGGCATCGCCATCCCGAGCGCCGGCTTCAGCCCCTTGAGCCGGCCGCCGAGGATCTTCGCCCGCTCGGCGATCTTCGACTGTCCCTTCAGCACCTCGATCCGGAGGCCCCCCATGTACTCCGCCATGCCCTCGTTGTACCAGTAGGGCGGGATGCGGTCGATCATGAGGCTCATGAACTGGTGGAACGCCTCGTGGTACAGCGTCTGGAGCGTCGCCTCCTGGTCCACGTCCTCGAAGAGGAGCAGCTCCTTGTAGAGCGGGTGGAAGTAGCCCAGCGTCCACTCCTGCCGGTGGGAAAGCGTGAGCTCGCCGTAGGTCATGTACGCCTCGCGCGTGTTGAAGACCGCCACTCTCGGCTTCGGCCGCTTCGGGTCCTCCGCGAAGAAGTCCTTGAACGTCTCCGCGTAGTGCTTGTAGGCCGCCTCGAGGCGGTTCCCGTAGAGCAGCGTCTTCTCCGGCGAGATGTCCGTCATCACGACGTAGTGCGGGAACTCCTTCACGTGCTTGGCCCCCAGGTGCTGGGGTCCCTTCAGCACGTTCACCACGTTGCGCTGCCGCTGGATCACCTCGTCGCTCGCCGGGTCGAGTTTGCGCGCCACCTCAAGGTCGGCCGTGGCCCCCTTCGCGTCGCCCCGCACGAACCTCAGGAAGCCCGCCAGCGCCACCGATTCCCCGTTCCCGGGCGCCAGCGCCAGCGCCTTCTTCACCGACTCGGCCGCCCCCTCGAGCTCGCGGTCGTCCAGGAGCAGCTGCGCCTCCTGGTGCTGCGCCTCGAAGAAGTCCGGGCAGAGCCGCATCGCCTCGGAGAAGTCCTTCTTAGCCTCCTCCATCCGCTGCGCCGCGTGGTAGACGAGCCCCCGCCAGAAGTAGCACGGCGCGAATTTCGGGTTCTTCTTGATCAGCGGGTCGAAGAGCGCCAGGAGCGGCAGCTGGAACCGCTGCTTCTTGATCGCCTCCGTCACGACCCTCCGCGCCTTCTCATAATCCGCCTTGAAGGAGGAGTCCAGCGCGTCCATGAAGTAGTCGTCCTCGGCGGAGAGCGGCGCCGAGGCGTCCTCCTCCGCCCGCTTCTTCCCCAGGTCCGCCTCGAACGCGCGGCGGATGAGCACCTCCACCTCGGCGAAGCGCTTGTTGATCTCCTCGGGGTTCACCTTGCCCTGGACCGTGAGCTTCTTCACGCGCGCCGTCCCCCCCGTGACGCCCAGATAGAACCATCCCTTCGTGAAGGCGGCGTCGTTCGCGGCCGCCGCCTCCTGGTCGCCCACGTAGAGGCGGAGCGCCCCCTGCCGCGCGGTGAAGCGCAGGCGCAGCTCCGTGCCGCCGGCGACCTTGGGCTCAGACTGGTGCGCCAGGGTGTCCCGCTTCGCGGTGTCGTTCCGGAAGAGGAAGTGGCCCGCCGGGGTCTTGTTGTTGAGGACGGCCAGGTATCCCTTGCGCTCCCAGTTGAAGAAGGCCCCCAGGAGGAGCGACGCCGTGTCGTCCAGGACCACCAGGGCGTCCACCTCCAGCTCGCGGTCGAAGTCCACGTCCTTCAGGCTCCAGAGGGCCGTGGCGGGCGACGAGATCTTGAGCTCGCCGCCCTCCACCTCGATCTTCGCCGGCTGCGGCTGCACCGCGGTGAAGTCCTGCGCCATCGCGGCGTCGGAGAAGTCGTAGGAGAGGAGGAGCTGGTCGGCCCCCACGCGCCGCGCGGTGCCCTTGAAAGCCGCCTCGTTGTTGAGGATGCGGGAGAGGTCCGGGACGCGGGGCTGGAACGACGCGTCCAGCTTCACGCACTCCTCGAAGGCCGCCTGCGCCTCTTTCCAGAGCTTGCGCAGCACGAGGTGCCGCCCCCTCTCGTAGGCCCCGGCGGCGCCGTCCCCCTTGTACACCGCCTTCAGGAGCGTGCCGTAGGAGGCGTCGTGGATGAACTCCACGGGGAAGCTCTGCTCCGCCACGGCCCCCTCGAACGTGAAGGCGAGCTTCAGCTCGTCGCGCGTCATGGCCTGCACCACGACGTTGTCGAGCGCCATCCCGTTCCTGAGCTTGATCGAGAGCTTCTGGGTCTTGAGCTTCTCGGCCAGCGCCTTCTGCCGGGCCGTCTCCGCGCGGCGGTCTTCCTCGATCCCCTTGCGCGCCTCGTCGAGCGCCTTCGCCGACTCCGCGCGGCGCTCGCGCACGCGGCGCTGGTAGCCCCGCTCCCCCTCCGCCTCCCTCGTCTTCCTCTCGTCGGCGGCCTTCCCCTCCTCCGCCGCGATGCGGGCCTTCTCCTTCTCCTCGGCGGCCCTCCTCTCCGCCGCGCTCTTCTCGGCCTCCCTCTTGCGCTCCTCCGCCCCCTCGATGAACTTCTTGCGCTGGGCCTCGGCCGCCCGGCGCATCTCCTCCTCGACCTCCTTCACCGTGGGCTCGTGCAGTTTCGAGGCTCCGGCCGGCTTCACCGCGACGGGCGGCTCGGACTCGGGCTCCGGCGCCCGGGTGCGCGACGTGTGGCCGCTCATCACCACCGCCGCCAGGAGGACCACGATCAGCAGGCCGCCCCCGCCCGCCAGACCGAGCACCAGGAGCTTCTTGTTCTTCGGATCGCCCTTCGCTTCGGCGCGCCGAACCGCGGTTTTCTTCCGGCCGCCGGACGCGACTCTCGGGACGCACGAGGACGCCTGGGGCGGCGTCATCATCCTCAGCTTGACGGCCGTCTCGGCAATGGGGGGGGCGTCGCCGCGGGCCTCGAAGGCGGCCTGGGCCTTGAGCAGACGGTCGGCCTGCACCGGGGTGAGAAACCTGTGGGCGAGCGCCTGCTTCAGGAATGCCTGGTCGCCCGGCTCCGGCATCCGGCCCACCCCCGAGGAAGACTCGCGCCGCCCGACGCGGCTACTGGAACTTCAGGATGATCTTGCCCGAGACCTCGTGCTCGCGCTTCTCGGCATTGTCGAACACGGCGACCGCGCAGTCCATGGTCCTGGTCACGTCGAAGACCGCGTCGTCGGCGTTCCCCGTCTTGAGCTTGCGCTTGAACTCCACGGTCCACTTCGTCCCGTCGTGCATGCCTTTGGCGGCCACGTCGGCGCCGGACCCGGAGGGGGCCTGCAGGACGAACCCGGGGACCCGGTCGCCCTTTTTCTCCGTGGGGGCCTCGACTTTCTTCGCCGGCGGGGTGCCCTCGTCGTCGAGGCGGGTGATGAAGATGTCGCTGTCGTCGCGCGCCTTGAATTTCTTGGATTTCTCGATGCGCTCCTTGGAATAGACGTGGTGCCTGTCCTTTGCGTGCCCCGCGTTGGCCCGGAAGGCCTGCCACTCCCAGACATCCCACTTGGAGGGGTTGGGCGCGAACATGTCGGGATTGAACTTGCCCTCGAGCGCGAAGGCGAGGGACGCCGCGTCCTCCACGTCGTTCTCGTCCGCCTCGTACTCCCCCTTGGCATCCTTCCAGACGAAGGTCCCATGCGTGTCGTTCTTCGTCTTGTCCTCCCAGACGAGGAGGAAGCAGATCGAGTCTCCGTCGTGGACGGCCTTGAGGATGCATTTGTTCTTGGGCTTCTCGAAGTCGTCGATCTTGTCGATCTTGACGACGAGCTCGGCGGCCTTGGCCCAGGCGGCATCGTCGGCCTTCCCGTCGACGGCCGGGAGCTTGTCCACCTTGGCGACGCTGTAGTTCATGTCCGGCGGGGCGCCCTGCGCGAGCGCGGCCAGGCCGGCGAGGAGGGCGAGCGCTTTCATCATGATCGATCTTCTCCCTGGGCTCCGGTCGGAGTCTCCCGGTTGTACCCCAAGACCCCGGAGGATTCAAGCAATGGGCGCCCGGAGGTCAGGGTTGATACGCGCCGGCCGGCGGGATGTTGCCGCAGCATTTTCCCGCTGAACGCCCACAGGGGTGTGTACAAACGGGAGGCCGGCATGAGACTGGCGGGAAAGGGCACGCTTCGGGACAGAATGGGAATCCCCAAACCCAAACCCTCCGGCAAGGAACGCCGCCAGTTCTCGCGGGAGCGTTACGAGCTCAGGGACGGCAACCTTTTCTACATGGGAGAGCCGATCCCGGTGCCCCAGCCCGTGATCCGGGCCGTGATCCTCGAGCGCATCGAGCAGGGCCTCTGGGCCCCCGAGTACGGCTCCGCCGCCTCCATCTCCATCGGCGACGACGTGGCCCGCGAGCTCCTCAGCCGCGCCGCGACGGCGGGCCCGGGGTAGGCGCTTCCGCCAGCCTCCGGCGCATGCTCAGTTCCATCAATGCTGGGTTTCGCTGGATCGCGCCGCAGCTGAGGACCTTC
>JAHFOZ010000141.1:0-6344 GCA_023261405.1 Planctomycetota bacterium | reverse complement strand
ATCCCGGCGCCGGATTACCGGAAAGCGATCGAAACCCGAGTCTGCGGACAGGATCTCCGGCACTCCGTGGATCTCCATGCTTGCAAGATGCACCGCGTCGCCGGCCGTGACCGGGCCCGGATACTCCGACGCGCGGGCCACGACCGCAGGCGTCAACTCGAGCCATCGGATGGGAAGGCTGAGGAGGGCATTCACGGAACCCGGCACGTCCAGCGGAGCTTTCTTCCTCCGCCCCAGGATTCGGTTCAGACTCTTGAAGGCGTGAAGGCATTCGACCAGCATCAGGGGTGAGGATTCCGCAGGCATCTCCCCGTTCTCGACCCGGGTGAGCCATTTCGTGCAGGCAGCACCGTACTTGGAGTCGTTCGTCACCGCATAGACCACCACGTTCGCGTCGAGGTACACGGATCAGAACATCTCCGCCCGCGCCCTGCGGACCAAGTCGACGGCGTCCACGTCGAGACGCACCTGGCGGGTGAGGAATTCCACCGGCTTGCGGATCCCCGGCCTGCTCCGGACCACCGCAAACTCCCGCACCAGCTGCCACTCGACTTCGTCCCCGGCCTTGATCCCGAGCCGCCGGCGCACGTCCCGGGGGATGGTGGTCTGGTACTTGGTGGTCACGCGGGTTCGGTTCATCGTAATACCCGTATTACATCATACGCCCTCACGAGCAAGAATCAAGCGGCAGATGGGTGGGACCAGGGATTCCCCGACTGACCCTTGATCATTGCTCGTTCCCCTGCCCCCCGGAGGGGGGATGGCAGGGGGGGGACGTTCAATGGTGCAATCGTCAATGGCGAAATGAACCCAATTCCGGGGATGGCGCCCCCCACGGGATTCGAACCCGTGTCCCGGCCTTGAGAGGGCCGTGTCCTGGGCCACTAGACGAGGGGGGCCGGAAAGCCTCCGGAGCTTAGTGCCGCCCAAGGCCCAAATCAAGCAATTGTTCCCCTGAACTCGACCCGGCGTATCATATCCGTCATGCTCAGCGCCGTCCTCCTCGCCGGCCTCCTCGGCGCTCCCTTCGCCGCGCGCCTCACGGCGCTCGCCCAGGACAAGCAGGACGACATCGAATCGAAACTCAAGGCCTTCGCCGAGGCCATGAAGGCCGCCAGGACCGACCCCGACCGCAGCGTCGCCATTGACGCCCTCGCCGCCGCGCGCCACCTCAAGGCCGCCCAGAAGCTCGCCCAGGTCGTCGGCGGACCCTACTCGGAAACCGTGCGCATCGCCGCCGCCGTCGGCGTGGGAAAGATCGGCGACCCCAAGGCCGGCCCCGCCCTCCAGGGCATCCTTTCCTCCTTCGGCGGCCTCCTCTCCAGCGAGAACCCCAACCGCGCCGCCGACCAGGCCGTCGCCGAGGCCGTCGTCCGCGCGCTCGGCGCCCTCCGCGACCGCAGCGCGACCCGGCAGCTCACGAACCTTCTCATCTCCAACAACATCCCCCTCATGGCCGAGGCGGTCCGCTCCCTCGGCAAGATCCGCGACGCCTCCTGCCTCGAGGGCCTCCTCAAGCTCCACTACGCGGCCAACTCCCCCGAGGCCGGCGGCGCCACCAATCCCCGCAAACCCCTCGCGTCCGAAACCCTCGATGCCCTCCGCCGCATCACCGGCCAGAGGCACACCACCCCCGACGAGTGGAACAAGTGGTACCGCGGCGTGGGCCGCGCCTTCGTCCCCCCGCCCGAGGAATCGCTCGGCGGCCTCCCCCCCGAGATCCGCTCCTTCGCCGTCTACTCCGGAAAGGGCGAGCTCGACACGCTCGCGAAATTCGACCTCGTGTTCGTGAACCCGGAGAACTACACGAAAGACGAGATCTCGCGCCTCAAGGCCGTCGCCCTCTCCGGCGACCCCAAGGCCGCCCTCGACAAGGGCTGCGCGGGCTTCGTCGTCGCCCCCGCCGACGCCGCCGAGCTCCGCAAGAAGTTCCCCAAGGCCCTCCTCGTCTCCCGGGGCGCCGACCCCAAGGCCGCCCCCCACGTGAATGCCGCCCTCGTCGAGGACCTCGACCCGAAGAAGCCCGACGCGAAGCGGCTCGACGAGCTCAAGGAAGCGAAGTCCCGCCACGAGACGGCCGCGCTCCTGGTCTTCACCGCCGACGCGAAGGACGACATCGCCGCGGCCCTCAAGTTCGCCCGTGACCAGGGCCACCGGGCCTACGTGGCCCCCGACGCCGACCGCTCCAGGGTCTCGGCGCCGTAGCCCGGATTTTGTTGGCGTCGGACGCATCCCCAGCCAATATGGTGCTGTAAGTCTGGTGGAGCGGGCCTTCAGTTCTCGTTGGAACCTCTTACTCATGCACGGTCGACGCCTCCTCGCCGCCCTAGCCGGCGCCGCGCTGCTGGCCCTGGAGGGCGTCCAAGCCCAGGATTCGAGCCCCCGCGCCCTCGCCCTCCCCGCCCGGGTCCAGTTCAACCGCGACGTCCGCCCCATCCTCGCCGAGAACTGCTTCAAGTGCCACGGCCAGGACGCCAAGGCACGCAAGGGCGACCTGCGCCTCGACACCCGCGAGGGCGCCCTCGGCAAGCGCCCCGACGCCCCGCCCGCCGTCATCCCCGGCAAGCCCGCCGAGAGCGAGCTCTACAAGCGCATCAGCGCCGCCGACCCCGACGACCTCATGCCCCCGGCCAAGTCGAACAAGAAGCTCAGCGCCCGTGAGAAGGAGATCCTCAAGCGCTGGATCGAGCAGGGCGCCGAGTACCAGGGCCACTGGTCCTTCGCGCCCCTCCAGGCGCCCGCCCTCCCGAAAACCGCGAACAGAAAGTGGGCCCGCGAACCGCTCGACTCCTTCATCCTCGCGCGCCTGGAGGAGGAGGGCCTCGCCCCCTCGACCGAGGCCGACCGCCCCACCCTCGCCCGGCGCCTCACCCTCGACCTCACCGGCCTGCCCCCCACCCCCGCCGAGGTCGACGACTTCGTGGCCGACCGCTCCCCCGACGCCTGGGAGAGACTCGTCGACCGCCTCCTCGCCTCGCCCCGCTACGGCGAGCACTTCGCGCGCTTCTGGATGGACCTCGCCCGCTACGGCGACACCCACGGCCTCCACCTCGACAACTACCGCGAGATGTGGCCCTTCCGCGACTGGGTCATCAACGCCTTCAACGCCAACCTCCCCTTCGACCGCTTCGTCACCGAGCAGGTGGCCGGCGACCTCATCCCCGACGCCACCCTCGATCAGCAGGTCGCCAGCGGCTTCAACCGCTGCCACGTCACGACCAGCGAGGGCGGCTCCATCGAGGAGGAAGTCTACTGCCGCAACGTCTTCGACCGCGTCGAGACCTTCAGCCAGGTCTACCTCGCCGTCACCTTCACCTGCACCCGCTGCCACGACCACAAGTTCGACCCCTGGACCCAGAAGGATTACTACGGACTCTTCGCGTACTTCAACTCGCTCGACGGGAGCGAGCTCGATGGGAACAAGAAGGACCCCGAACCGATCCTCCGCGTCCCCGCGGGCGAGGACCGCGCCGCACTCGCCGCCGTGGCCCCGGCGCTCAAGGCCCTCGAAGAGCGGATGAAGGCGCCCCTCCCGGAGGTGGATGCCGCCCAGTCCGCGTGGGAGACCGGCCTCTCGGAGAAGCTCCGCGCCCAGTGGGCCGCGCTGCGCACGGACGCCTACTCCTCCACCGGCGGCTCCACGCTCCGCAAGCTGGACGACGGCTCGATCCTCGCCGGCGGCCACGCGCCCGACAAGGACGCCTACGAACTCGTCCTCCGCACCCCGGCCGCGCAGGTCCAGGCGATCCGCCTCGAGGTGTTCGCCGACCCCTCGCTCCCCAACAAAGGCGCCGGGCGCGCGGACAACTCCAACTTCGTCCTCTCCGAGTTCGACGCGGAGGCGGTCTCCGTGGCGGACCCCTCGAAGAAACAGAAGGTCGAGTTCGCCGCCGCGCAGGCGGACTACGAGCAGAAGGACTTCGGCGTCGCGAAGGCCGTCGACAACAAGGCGGACACTGGCTGGGCGATCGACGGGAAGCCCGAGAACCGCACGGCCCTCTTTTTCCCCAAGTCGCCCTTCGGCTGGGAGGGCGGCACCGAGCTCCGCGTCGCGATGCGCTTCAACTTCGGTACCCGCCACGCTTTCGGCCGCTTCCGCCTCTCGGTGGCCACGGACGCCGACCTGCTCCGAGCCTCGATGCCCGTCACCCTGGGCAAGTGGAGCTCCATCGGCCCCTGGAAGGCCGCCACGGCCCAGGAGGCCTTCAAGACCGCCTTCCCTCCCGAGATCGAGATCGACCTCAAGAAGAAGTACGGGGACGGCAAGCTCGCCTGGGAGAACCGCCCGCGCTGGGAGGACGGAGTCGCCCACATGGACCTCACCGGCGAGATGTGCGCCACGTACCTCACGAGGACGATCGACGCCCCCACCGCGCGCGAGATCACCCTCTCGCTCGGCAGCGACGACACGATCAGCCTCTGGGCGAACGGAAAGCAGCTCCTGGCCAACGAGGCCTACCGCGCCGTGGCCCCCGACCAGGACAAGGTCGTCGTGCCCCTCAAGGCGGGCGAGAACCGCATCCTCATGAAGATCTGCAACGGCGGCGGCGGCTACGGCTTCTACTTCAAGATGATCGCGGAGCAGCTGGGCGGCTACCCGGCCAAGGTCGTCCAGGCCGTCGACGCCCCCGCCGCGAAGCGGAACGAGGAGCAGAAAACGCTCCTCCGCGAATACTACCGCCGCGAGCACTGGCCCGGGTGGAAGGCCCTCGATGACGAGCGCGCGGCGCTCCGGGAGAAGCAGCGGCAGATCACCGACCGCTCGCCCACCACGCTCGTCTTCCGGGAGAAGGCCCAGCCCAAGGACTCCTTCATTCTCAAGCGCGGCGAATACGACAAGCGCGGGGACAAGGTCGCGCGCGCCACGCCGGCCGCCCTCCCCCAGCCGGCGAAGGACCTGCCGGTGAACCGCCTGGGTCTCGCGAAGTGGCTGCTCGACCCCGGCCATCCGCTCACGGCCCGCGTCGCCGTCAACCGGTTCTGGCAGCAGTTCTTCGGGACGGGCCTCGTGAAGACCTCCGAGGATTTCGGCCTCCAGGGCCAGTCGCCCTCGCACTTCGAGCTGCTCGACCACCTCGCGGCGCAGTTCATCGCCGACGGGTGGGACGTGAAGAAGTTCATGAGGCGGATCGCGATGTCGGCCACCTACCGGCAGTCCTCGAAGATCACGCCGGAGCTCCTGCGGCGCGACCCGGAGAATCGCCTGCTCGCGCGCGGCCCCCGCTTCCGCCTCGACGCCGAGATGCTCCGGGACCAGGCGCTCTTCCTGAGCGGGCTGCTCGTGGAGAAGGTCGGGGGCCCGAGCTTCAAGCCCCCGCAGCCGGAGGGGCTCTGGGAGGCCGTGGGCTACACCGGCAGCAACACCTATCGCTTCCAGCGCGACGCCGAGCCGCAGAAGGTCTTCCGCCGCAGCATGTACATCTTCTGGAAGCGGACCTCGGCGCCGCCGATGATGACGCTCTTCGACGCCCCCTCGCGCGAAGCGTGCATCGCGCGGCGCGAGCGGACCAACACGCCGCTCCAGGCCCTCATGCTCATGAACGAGCCGCAGTACGTGGAGGCCGCGCGCCACCTCGCTCAGAAGGCGATCCTCGAAGGAGGCGCGACCCCGGAAGAGCGGGTGGCGTGGATGGTCCGGCGCTGCACGCTCCGGCCGGCCGGCCCGAAGGACGTCGCGGACCTTGTCGCGGCCTACAAGGCGCAGCGGGCGATCTTCGACAAGGACCCGGCGGCGGCGAAGAAGACCGTGGCGTTCGGGGACCTCCCGGCGGCCGCGTCGGCGGATGCGCCGGAGCTGGCCGCCTGGACGCTGGTGGCGAGCGTCCTGCTCAACCTGGACGAAGTGCTGAATAAGCGATAGGGGAGCGACATGGATCCGATGGAACTGCCGATCGAGCACCTGACACGGCGCCGCTTCTTCCGGATGTCGACCGCCGGGCTGGGATCGGTCGCGCTCGGAAGCCTCATGGCGCGCGAGGGATCGGCTCAGGACAACGCCGGCGGGCAGGTCTCCCCGCCGCACTTCGCCCCCAAGGCGAAGCGGCTGATCTACCTCTTCATGAACGGCGGCGCCTCGCAGATCGACCTCTACGACCACAAGCCGAAGCTCGACGAGAACTTCGACAAGGACCTGCCGCCCTCGATCATCGCCGGCCAGCGCCTGACCACGATGACGTCCGGCCAGGCGCGCTTCCCGGTGGCCCCGTCCAAGTTCAAGTTCAAGCAGCACGGCCAGTCAGGCGCGTGGCTGAGCGAGCTGCTCCCCAACATCGCGAAGCACGCCGACGACATCTCCTTCATCAAGTCGGTCCACACGGAGGCGATCAACCACGACCCGGCGGTGA
>JAHFOZ010000140.1:1053-10974 GCA_023261405.1 Planctomycetota bacterium | reverse complement strand
GAGGGCCGCCGCGAGGGCGGGCCTCCACGCGCGCGGCCACAGGAAGAGCCCGGCCGCGGAGACGGCGAGTCCCGCCTGCGCGTGGGTGAAGAAAAGGCCCGCCAGCGGGATGACCGCGAGCAGGGAGCGCCGGTGGAAGGCCAGGAACGCGAGCGGCGCATAGGCGAGCGTGGCCATGAAGTAGTGGCCGTGGAGCCAGAGCATGGCCCTGCCGGAGAGGGCGTACGCGAGCGCGCCCGCCAGGCACGCAAACGGGGCCCGGCCCAGCCCGCGCAGGAGGGCCGCCATGGAGACGCCCGCGAGCCACCAGTGGAGGATCGCGTACAGGTCGTACGAGCGCACCGGGTCGAAAAGCAGCAGGAAGGCCAGCTTCACGGGCCAGAGGGAGTTCCATCCGGGGACGCCCTGGGGCACGGGGGCCCCGTTGAAGACATGCGGGTTCGAAAGGGGCAGCACGCCGCGGCGCGCGTGCTCCGAGGAGAGCTTCTCGGCCGCATAGTAGTACTCGGCCGTGTCCGTGAGCCAGCGGTTCCGCACGGGGCCGGGAGGGTTGCGCCAGAGGGGCGAGGCGGCGAGGACGTCGGTCGCGACCAGGGTCCGTCCCCCGAAGAGGACCTCCCGGAAGAGCACGCCTCCCAGCGCCGCGAAGAGCAGCGCGGCGGCGGCCACGGCGTCCGGGCGGAGCGGTCGTTCCAGCATGGAGGAATCCAACTCTACCCCGAACAGGGACGCCGCCGTGTGATAATATGACTCGACCCATGGACGACAAGACGCAGGAGATCCTGCGGCAGGACGAGGCCTTCGGGCGGATGCTCCTCGAGCAGGGCATGGTCCCCGCGAAGCAGGTTCAGGACGGCCTGCGCCTGCAGAGAGACATGGCGAACCAGGGGATCGACCCCGTGCCCCGCATCGGCGAGATCCTCATGAAGCAGGGTCTCTGGCCCCCCGGCCGGCCGTCCGGCGACGCGGCGGCGGCGCCCGAGCCGCCCCTCGCCTCGCGCGACACCCGAATCCGGAAGATGCCGCGCGAGGCCACCGAGGCCCTCCGCGAGCCGGACAACGTCTTCGGGAAGTACGTCCGCACGCAGATGGTGGGCAAGGGGGCGATGGGCCAGGTCTGGAAGGCCTGGGACGCGGAGCTCCAGCGCTGGGTGGCGCTCAAGTTCCTGAAGGTCGAGGATGCGAAGGACCTGGAGCGGCTCCGGCGCGAGGCGCAGACGGCGGCCGGGCTCTCCCACCCGAACATCGCCCCGGTGTTCGAGGTGGCCGAGGTCAGGAAGCACACGTTCATCGCCATGCAGTTCATCGACGGCCAGCCGCTCCAGAAGGCGGAGATCCGCGACCGGCGCCGGATCGCGGAGGTGCTGCGGGACGCCGCGCACGCCCTGGACTTCGCCCACGGGCGCGGGATCATCCACCGCGACGTGAAGCCCGGCAACATCATGGTGGACGGATCGGGCCGAGTCTACCTGCTGGATTTCGGCATCGCCCGCCAGATGGATGCGCAGCAGTCGGGCGTGGGACGCCGCGTGGGATCCCCGGCGTACATGCCCCCGGAGCAGGCGGAGGCGCGGAGCATCGACCAGCCCCAGCGCTCCGACCTCTATTCGCTCGGCGCCACGATGTACTACCTCCTCACGGGGCGGCCGCCCTTCGACGCGGGGACCGCGGTCGCGACCTTCCGGGCGGTGATCCATGAGCCGCTGATCCCTCCTTCGCGCCTGAACAAGGAGGTCCATCCGGAGATGGAGCGGGTCGTGCTCAAGGCGATGGCCAAGGATCCGGCGAAGCGCTATGGATCCGCGCGCGAAATGGCGGAGGACCTCGAGCGCACGATCCACGCGCCGAGCGTCTCCGAGGACGAGGGCCTCCTCGCGCGGGCCACGGGGGCCCTCGACGCGGGGCACCTGGAGGAGGCGATTCAAAGCTTCAAGGACCTCATGCGGCTGCAGTCCAAGGGGGGCGAGGTCTCCAAGAGCGTCAAGATCCTTCTCCAGAACCTCGAGGACGGGGAGGAGGGGCTGACGCTCGCGCTCTCGAAGCACAAGGAGAACTTCGACCTGCGCACGCAGCGGGGTCTCCAGCGCCTGGCCCGGGCGATCGCGGTCCAGCTCCAGGGGGAGGAGCCGGCGGCGCTCTGCCGGGAGGCCCAGGACGACCTGGACGCGGCGGCGGCCCTGCGCCCGGACCACGCCCCCGCGCGCGTGAACCGGACCACGGCGATGCTCTTCCGCATCCGCTACGGGCTGGAGCGCGAGAAGGAGGGGCCGGTCCTCCTCCAGGCGGCGCTCGCGAACCTGGATGCCGCGGTGGCCGCCGACGGGGGCTGCGCCGCCGCCTGGCACAACCGCGGGGTCGTGCGGATGGCGAAGGCGTACCAGGCGAGGAAGGGCGGCCAGGACGCCGAGATGGTCTACCGCCAGGCCATCGAGGACTTCGCGAAAGCGGCGGAGCTGCAGTCCGACTACGCCTACACCTTCAAGGACCTGGGCGCGGCGAAGCTGGCGCTGGCCAAGGCGCTCCAGCCCAAGGGGCAGGCGGTGCGGTCCTTCTACCAGGAAGCGGCGGCCCACCTGGAGTCGGCCTGCCGCCTGGACGGCTCGAATCCCGGGACCTGGCAGAAGAAGGGCCAGGCCTATTACGCGCTGCAGGACTTCGCGAAGGCGATCGAGGACCTCGAACATTGCGCGAAGCTCGACCCCTCCCGCGAGAAGGACGTCCTCCCGATGATCGAGGAGGCGCACCGGAGGATGGAGGAGAAGACGGGGTGAGCACCGATTCCACCACAAAGACACGAAGTCACCAAGTCTCCCCGTGAGGGTCCTGGTACCCGGGTGGTTAGAAACGTGCCTGCGGTTTCAGTTGGACGCCCCCAGAGCTCCGGGGTCAGGCCTCGACCTGCGGGTCACCCTTGAAGTCGAAGAGCTTCGTCGTGAGGTACTTCGATCCGCTGTCGGGGAGGATCACCACCACGGTCCCCTTTTCGAGTCGCTTCGCCTGCTCGATGGCCGCCCACATGGCGCTGCCCGAGCTGATGCCCGCGAAGATGCCTTCCTTCGTGGCGAGCTCCCGCGCGAGCCGGAAGGAGGGCTCGTCCTCCGAGATCATCCGCTCGTCCACGGACGCGGGGTCCCAGATCTCCGGGACGCGCTGGACGGAGATGTTGCGTATCCCCTGCTGCTCGTTCACGGGCGTGGGCTCCACCGAGACGATGCGGACCGCCGGGTTTTTCTCCCGGAGGTACTTCGAGCAGCCCACGACGGTGCCCGTGGTGCCGAGCGTCGACACGAGGACGTCGACCCGGCCGCCGGTCTGCTCCCAGATCTCGGGGCCCGTCGTCCGGTGGTGGGTCTCGACGTTGTCCTGCATGCGGTACTGGTGGATGCGGAAGTACTTCTTCGGGTCTCCGGCGGCGATCTGGTCGGCCCGGTCCCACGCCTGATCGGAGCCGCCGTCGACGAGCACGATTTCCGCGCCGAACGCGCGGAGGTACTGCCGGCGCTCCTTCGAGGCCTTCTTCGCCATGGTGATGAGGCAGGGGTAGCCCTTGACGGCGGCGACCATGGCGAGCCCGATGCCGGTGTTGCCGCTCGAGGACTCCACGAGGGTCATGCCGGGCTTGAGGAGGCCGTCGCGCTCGGCGCCCTCGACCATGGCGACGGCGATGCGTTCCTTGATGGAGCCGCAGGGGTTGAAGCCCTCGTGCTTGGCGAGGATCTCGACGCCCGGTTTCCGGAACATCGTCCGGATGCGGATGAGGGGCGTCCGTCCCACGCACTCGAGGATGGATTCCTTGATGTCGGCCATCGGGAGACGTGATTACACCACAAAGGCCCGCGGAACTCAAAGGACCGGAGCCTACGGTACGTGCCAGACCCCCACGAAGCCCGGCTTCTCCGCCCCTCGTCGGGCGAACTCCTTGTAGTAGATCCGTCTCCATGACGGCGGAGGCTCCAGGAGAAGCTTCAGGCGCCCGGGCGGATAGGACGCGCGCTCCAGGTTCGCGGAGTTCAGCATGACGTACGCGCCCCGTGCGGCCTCGATCTCTGGATCCGCGTCCACCAGGGAGTAGACGGACAGCTTCGGATCAAATCCCCGCAAGAAGGTGATGCGGTTCTGCCGGTGCCCCTGCGCGGCGATGGCGTCATCAGCCAGGATCAGCGTCGCCCCCTCGCGCCGGAGCGCCTCGAGCGCCTCCCGTTCCTCGGTCTTCGCCTCGAGGTGCGCCGGGGCCGTCCACGCCAGCGAGGCCAGGCAGGCCGCCACGAGCCCCGCCGCCGCCGGCACGGCCCAGCGCCGACCGGCCAGCGCCCATCCCAGGAGGAGCGCCATCGGCACGCTGAAGGGGATGAGGGTGCGCGCCAGGAGCACCATCGCGGGCCGCCAGGGCGCCACGCTCACCGGCATCGCCGCGAAGAGCAGGAAGACCACGCCGAACCACAGGACCAGCCGTCGCGCCACCGGATCCCGCCACGCCTCGCGACCCCGGGCCAATCCAGCCAGCGCCGCCGCGACCGGAAGGCCCGCCGTGCATCGGAACTGCGCATCCCACGGATTCGCCATCATGGACGGCAGATCCAGGAACACGCGCCGCGCCACGGCCCCGGCCGTCTGGTAGTAGTCCTTCTCCATGTACCTCGCATGCACCCCCGAGGTCGCGATGCCGAGGCGGAAGAAGGGGTCGCCCGTCGTGACCGCGTATCCGAAGCACTCGACGGCGAAGACTGCACCCGCCCCGGCGCAGGCCCAGAGCCAGGATCGCCAGCGGCCCGTCCCGACCGTCCAGGCCCCGAGCACCGCAAGGAAGAGCACGCCGGGCTCGCGCATCATCCAGGCGAGTCCCACCAGGAGCCCGCTCCCGGCCGCGGCCCATCGGCACCCCGATTCCAGCGCCTTCCAGAAGAGGCCGGCGGAGAGCATCCAGCAGACCGCCATCGGGAGGTCGCTGTAGAGCTGGCCGGCGTAGAGGACGTCCACGGGGATCGCCGCGAGGAGCGCCGCGGCGATGAGCGCCGCCTCCGGCCGCACGACCTTCGGGGCGAACGCGAGCACGCCTGCCACCACGAGGAGCCCGCACGCCATCGGCCACAGGGTGCAGGAGACGTCCCCCAAGCCGGCGACCCCGACCGCGAGGGCGGTGGGCAGCAGCATCCCCAGCCGCGCGTTGTTCACCGCGCCCGGGACGTGCTTCTGGGGGACATACTTTCCCGAAACGATTTCATGGGCGCTGTGCGCCGTGAAGATGGGCTCGTAGGTCCGCACGCCCACGTGGCAGGCGATCCGGAGTCCCAGCGCCGCGGCCAGGATCGCGGCCCCCCACGCCCAGTAGCGCCCCGGCGTCATCGCCGCTCATTATCCATTCCCGGCCGCCCGTTCCGGATAAACTTGTGCTGGACGCGTGCAGATGGGAACGTACCCCCGCCTCGACATCGACCTCTCCGCTTCCGATCTCCGGAGCGCGCTGGCCCCCGCCCCGGACCCGTCGAGGTATTCCGCCCTGAAGCGGGACGTCGAGGCCCTCTGGCCGGGGCCGCGACGCGCGCTCGCCGCGCTCTCCGTCCGCACGTCGTTCGACCTCTACCTGCAGGCGCTGCAGCTGCCGGCCGGGACGGACGTGCTCATGAGCGCCGTCACCATCGAGAACATGGCGGAGCTGGTGCGGCGCCACGGGCTCCGTCCCGTCCCGGTGGACCTCGATCTGCCGACCCTCGCGCCGGGCCTGCCGGCGCTGGAGCAGGCGGCGACGCCGGGCACGAGGATACTCCTGATCGCCCATCTCTTCGGAGCCGTGGCGGATCTCAAGCCCGCCCTCGAGTTCTGCCGGCGGCGCGATGTCCTGCTGATCGAGGACTGCGCCCAGGCGTATTCCGGCGACCTCTACCGCGGGCACCCCGGGGCGGATCTCTCGCTGTTCAGCTTCGGGCCGATCAAGAGGCGCACGGCGCTCGGAGGCGCCGTGGCGCTCGTCCGCGACGGCGCGACCGCCGGACGGATGGCGGATCTCGAGGCCGCCTATCCACCCTCTGGGGAGCGGGCTTATCTCGGGCGGCTCCTCAAGTACGCGGCGATCAAGGCCCTGTCCCAGCCGCCCGTCTACGGCGCGGTATTGAAGGCCCTGGCCCTCGCGGGACGGGACCCGGAGCTGTTCATCGGCGCGGCCGCCCGCAGCTTCGGGGGCGGCGACCTGCTTCCCCAGATCCGCCGCCGGCCCGCGCGTCGATGCCTTCGCCTGCTCGCCCGGCGTCTCCGCCAGGGCGGCGATCCCGCCCGTGCGGACCGGGCGCGCGCCCTGCTCTCCCGGCTCGATCCGGAAATCCCGCGACCGGGGAGCGCGGCGCCCCGGCACGCCCACTGGCTGGTTCCCATCCTCGCGCGGGATCCGGAAGCACTGTGCTCCGCCCTGCGGGCGGAAGGGTTCGACGCCACCCGCGGGGCGACCCGCCTGCGCGTCGTCGAATCGCCGGGGGCCGCCCTCCCCAACGCGCGCCGCCTCCTCGGCGAGGTCGTCTACCTTCCGGCCTCGGCCCCGGTTCCGGACGCGGAACTCTCCCGGCTGGCCACGCTCGTGAACCGCTTCGTGGCCTTGGCGCCCCCCGGCCGGCCGTGCTAGAATCGCCCCGCCATGGCCCAGCTCAAGTCCACGGAGATCTACAACGTCATCCTCGGCACCGCGGGCCACATCGACCACGGCAAGTCCACGCTCGTCAAGCGGCTCACGGGCATCGACCCGGACCGCCTTCCCGAGGAGAAAGAGCGGGAGATGACCATCGACCTCGGGTTCGCCCCCTTTCTCCTGAAGAACGGCCAGCGCGTCGGCATCATCGACGTCCCCGGGCACGAGCGCTTCATCAAGAACATGGTCGCGGGCGCGACCTCCATCGACATCGTCCTCCTCATCGTCGCCGCCGACGAGTCCATCAACATCCAGACCCGCGAGCACGTCTCCATCATGACCCTGCTCAACCTCAAGCGCGGCATCATCGTCCTCACCAAGGCCGACAAGGCCGACGCCGACCTGCGCGCCCTGGTCGCCGACGACGTCAAGACCCTCGTCGCCGGCACGTTCCTCGAGACGGCCCCCGTCCTCCCGGTGAGCGCCCTCACGGGCGAGGGCATCGACGCCCTCGTCGACACCATCAACCGCATGGTCGCCGAGACGCCGCCGCACGACGTCTCCGGCGTCTTCCGCATGCCCATCCAGCGCATCTTCTCCGCCAAGGGCTTCGGCACCGTGATCACCGGCGTCCCCATGAGCGGCCAGGCGAAGATCGGCGACACGCTCGAGGTCCTCCCCCTCGGGAAGACCGGCCGCATCCGCAGCCTCCAGGCCTACAAGGCCGACGTCACCGAGATCCGCGCCGGCCACTCCAGCGCCCTCAACATCTCCGACCTCGCCCACGAGGAGGTCACCCGCGGCATGGTGGCCGCCACGCCCGGCTACTTCAAGGCCTCGCGCTACGTGGAGGCGCGCTTCCGCTACGTGCCCGACAAGCCCCGCACGCTCAAGAACCTCGCCCCCATCAAGCTCCACGCCGGCACCGCCGAATGCGACGGGCACATCGTCCTCCTCGACAAGAAGGAGCTCAACCCCGGCGAGGAGGGCTACGTGCAGTTCCGCCTCGACGAACCCATCGTGGTCGCCGCGGGGGATCCCTACATCGCCCGCCTCCAGACCCCGATGTACACGATCGGCGGCGGGAAGATCCTCGACGCCTCCGACCAGAAGCTCAAGCGCCTGAAGGACGAGATCACGCTCAAGCTCGTCGAGAAGGAGCAGACGCTCTCGAGCGAGAGCTCCTCCATCGAATTCGCGCTCAAGGACGCCGGGCGGAAGACCCTCAACCTCCAGGAGCTCTCCATCGCCGCCAAGATGCCCCTCAAGGCCTGCGAGGAGGCCCTCAAGCTCCTGGGCCCCAAGCTCGTCCGCTTCGACCCCAACCGCTTCGTCCACCCGGCCGCGTTCGAGGGCACGATGGATCACCTCGTGGTGCTCGTCGAGAACCACCACATCAAGAACCCGCTCCGCGCGGGGATCGAGCACCTGGCGCTCAAGAACGAGTCGAAGCTGGAGGTGCCGCTCTTCGATCGGGCTCTCAAGACCCTCGAGGAGCGCGGCACGCTCGTCCGCGAGGCGGACAAGGTCCGGCGCTCGACCTTCAAAGTCAAGATCTCGAAGGACGATGCCGAGTGCAGCGCCGAGATCGAGCGCGCGGTCCGGGAGACGCGGTTCAACACGCCCCGGATCGACGAGCTCCACGCCAGGTTCACGAAATTCACGAAGGACCGCATCGACCGCGTGCTCGCGCTCCTCGTGGACAACGGCACGGTGGCGCGTCTGAAGGACGACGTGCTCCTCCACCGCGACTCCGTGAAGGAGGCGGCCGAGATCATCGCCCGCGCGATCCAGGAGAAGGGGCCCATCGAGGCGGCCCAGTTCCGCGACCTCGTGGGGACCACCCGGAAGTACGTGATCCCGCTCCTCGAGCACCTGGACAACCTCGGCATCACGCAGCGGGTCGAAAACAAGAGAGTCCTCAGGAAGAAGTAGGGTCCCCGGAGATCCAAGGCGGGTGACGCAGGCATGAGCTCCGAGTTCGGCGACCCCGACATCGGGCTCATGCTCCGGTTCCAGCGGGGCGACGAAGCGGCCTTCGAGGAGCTGGTGAAGAGGCACACCCGCGGGGTCCTCAACCTCGTCTACCGCTACCTGGGAGACGCCGCGCGGGCCGAGGACGTGGCGCAGGACGTCTTCGTCAAGGTCTACCGCGCCCGGAAGAAGTACGAGCCCAAGGCCCGGTTCTCCACCTGGCTTTACCGGATCGCCGTGAACCACTGCCTCAACGAGATCCGCTCCCGCAAGAACCAGCCCGTCGGGTCCCAGCCCATCGACGACCTGCTTGAGGAGCCCGCCGGCGAGCATCCCGACAGCCGGCTCTCGCGGTCCGAGCTACGGCGGGCCGTGAAGACCGCCATCGACGCCCTCCCGGAGAACCAGCGGATGGCGGTGATCCTGGCCCGCTACGAGGACCTGAGCTACGACGAGATCGCCGAGGCGATGGGGCTCTCGCTCGAGGCGGTGAAGTCGGTCCTCTTCCGGGCGAAGGAAAATCTCAAGCAGTCGTTGTCCAGATTCTCCGGGGAATCGTCCTAGAGAGAGGGACCCGGGAGTTGACCCGGGACCCCGGTCCCGATAGGATACGAGCCCCCCTATGGAGAATTCCGCTGTCCTCTGCGCGTTCCTCGTCGCGGCGGCCTGCCAGGCGCCGCCCGAGAAGCCCTTCGACCCCAAGGACCCCAGGTCCGTAGCGGAGCACGTGATCCGGACCACGCGGGGCCAGAAAGCCTACGAGTCGACGTTCCAGGCGACCCTCTCGCCCCCCAAGGGGGACCGGATCGAGTACAAGGGTCGCTGCGTCTGGGTGGCGCCGGGCATCCTCTACGCTTCCTACAAGGCCACGGGCGGGGACGAAAACAACATTATGCGCGTGGGCAAGGACGTGTGGGTCCATCACGCCTTCGGGGGCTGGGTCAGCCCCGAGGAGATGGGCAAGCCGGGCGCCGGCCGCGGGATTCAGAACCCGGACGACGTGCTGCGCGTCCTGGAAAGCAACCTGGGCGCAGTGAAATTCTCCGGCGCTGACACCGCGGTGATCACCTTCGCGGGGGAGGACATCGAGAAGTTGATGAAGGACCAGGCCCAGAAGGGCTCCTTCGACTGGAAGGACTCCAAGGCCTCGGTGGTCCTCGCCTGGGACGCGGAGCACCGGCTGAAGAAGTTCAGCGCCACGGCATCGCTCAAGTCGAGCGACCCCAACGTCCCCGGCGCCGTGGACTACTCCGCGGAGGTGGAGGCCACGGGCTACAACGGCGCGACGGACATGAAGTTCCAGGACGAATCGAAGAAGGACGTCCCGTTGGACG
>JAHFOZ010000140.1:0-1043 GCA_023261405.1 Planctomycetota bacterium | reverse complement strand
CGATCGAAACCCTGATGAAGGAGAAGAAATAATGGCGGCCAAGATCCTGTCGTTCAGCCGCGACGCGCGCGCGTCGCTGCTCGAGGGCGTGCGGCAACTCGCCGCCGCCGTCAAGGTGACGCTCGGACCCGGCGGCCACCACGTGGCGATCCAGAAGGCGTGGGGCTCCCCGCTCGTCACGCGCGACGGGGTCACGGTCGCGAAGGAGATCGAGCTCCCGGACAAGCTCCAGAATGCGGCGGTCCAGCTCCTCAAGGAGGTCGCCGTGAAGACCGGAGACACGGCCGGCGACGGGACCACGACCGCCACGGTGCTCGCGGAGGCCATCTTCACGGGGGCGCTGCGGCATGTCGAGGCGGGCGCCAACCCCATCGCCCTCCAGCGCGGCCTGATGAAGGCCGTGGAGGCGGCGCAGGCGGAGGTGGCGAAGATGGCCCGGCCCGTCAAGGGCAAGGAGGAGATCAAGCACGTGGCCACCGTCGCGGCGGGGAACGACCCGGAGATCGGCGGCCTGATCGCCGACGCCGTGGACCAGGTGGGCAAGGACGGCGCCGTGACGGTGGAGGAGGCCAAGGGGATCGAAACGGCGATCCGGCGGATCGAGGGCATGCAGTTCGACAAGGGCTACGTCTCCCAGCACTTCATGAACCGGCCCGAGAAGCTCCAGTGCGTGCTGGACGACCCGCTGATCCTCGTTCACGAGAAGAAGATCTCAAACGTGAGGGAGCTGGTGCCGCTCCTGGAGAAGGTGGCGGCCACCAAGCGGCCGCTGCTCATCATCGCCGACGAGGTGGAGGGCGAGGCGCTCGCGGTGCTCGTGGTGAACCGCCTGCGGGGCGTGTTCCAGTCCTGCGCGGTGAAGGCCCCCGGGTTCGGCGACCGGCGCAAGGCGATGCTCGAGGACATCGCCGTGTTCACGGGCGCCAAGGCGGTGCTCGAGGACATCGGGGTGAAGCTCGAGGACGTCGCGGTGCGGGACCTGGGCACCGCCAAGAAGATCATCATCGAGAAAGAGACCACCACGATCATCGAGGGGGCCGGGA
>JAHFOZ010000573.1 GCA_023261405.1 Planctomycetota bacterium | reverse complement strand
GTGCAGGTGGTGTCCAGCGCCACGAGCACCTTCTTGCCGTTGAAGTCCTTCTGGAGCTTGACGACCCAGGTCTTCTTGTCCTGCTTGTAGCGCTCGTCGGGCTTGTCGAACTCGTAGTCCTCCACCTTGCCCGCCTTGAAGACCTGGGGGGGCTCGAAGAGGACGTTGGGGAGCATGAAGCGGAGCATGGCCATGGTTCCCACGCCGCTGGCGGCTCCGAACGAGGCCCAGGCCGCGCCGGCCCAGGACATCATGAACGAGCGGCGGGAGACGGGCTTGGGCGGATAGTCCGCGACAAGGTCGAAGCGCTCCGGGACCTTCTTCTGGACCCCCGCGGCGGCGCCTTGTTCCTCGGCCATACCTGTCTCCGGCTAGCGGGCCTTGATCCTCGCGATCGCCTCGTGCGCCGCGTAGCGAACGTCCACATCCCGCTCGCGGGCCGGGTCGGTGATGCCCTCGAGAAGCGGGAGGAAGCTGGGGTCCTTCAGCTTGACGGCCGCGTTGCAGGCCGTGAACATGGCGCGCGCGACCAGAACGTCCGCGTTGGGGTCGTTCCCGATCGTCTCCCCCAGGTACTTGCGGTCCAGCATCTTCTTCAAGGTGTCCGTCCCGGACGCGTCCCCCAGGAACCAGGCCAGGGCGAAGGCGGCGTTCCACCCCACGTCCGGCTTCTCGTCCTTCAGCCTTCGGCGGAGCCCCTCGGTCGCGGCCGGGGACGCCTCCGCGCCCGACTTCTCCGCCACCGCGCCGGCGTTGAAGGCGGCGTATTTTCTAACAACGGGATTCGGATCGTCAAGCAATTTGACCAGCGCGGCGAGCGTGGCGGGGTCCTTCACCGCGCCGATCGCGTCGAGCCCCGCCGTGCGGAGCTCCAGGTTCTCGTCTTTCGTCACGACCTCGAGCAGGAGGTCCGACGCCCGGGCGTCGCGGAGCACCCCCAGGCAGTTGAGCAGGCAGATCCGGAGCTGATGGGAGGAGGCCCCGGGCATCCAGGAATTCTTGCCCGGGGCGTCCGGCGGGGTGGACCGGTAAAGGGCGATGATGTCCGGGGTGATCGAGGTATCCGGCTGGGTGCTCCTCCGCAGGTACTCCACCAGCTTGAGGGCGGCGTGAGGGCGCGTGTTGGGGCCGCCCTCCTTGATGTCCGTGAGGAGGTCCTGCGGCGAGCGCGGGTTGATGACCACCGCGCTGAAGAGCACGTAGACGAGGACGCAGGCGCCGACGATCAGGAGGGGGACCAGGAAGAACTGGAATGCCCGCACCGCGGGCGTGGCCGCCGTGGCCGCGTCCAACTGCGCCTGCTCGGCGATCTGCTTGCGGAGTTCGAGGTCGTCGGTCAAGGTCACCTTTCCGAGGATGGGGGCCTTCACAATATATTGGGGGCCGCCCCAGCGGTCAAGAGATACGCCCGGGGTCAGTCAGCAAATGCCGTGCCCTGGCAGACGCGCCGGGGGCGGCCGGGGCTGGACCGAATTGACCCAGGGTGCGCCGATTTGGCGCTGGGGGTGAACCCGCTGGGTGGTCCCGAAGTCGGGCAACCCGGAGGTCGAACCCCTACTTCGAAATGAGGACGTCCCGGATGAACTTCTGGTCGCCCTGCTTCTCGAGAACGAAGGTCTCCTCCCGTCGCGTTTCGAAGGCCGTATCTTCGAAGAGGATCAGGACGAACTTCACCGTGGAGCGCTGGCCGCTGTGGAGATGCGCCCCGACCCGATAGGTTCCGGGCGGCGCCTTCGCCAGGGTATAGGTCTCCGGGCCGAAGGACTGCGTGTTGTCCACATAGTACTTCCCCCCGGCCTTCGAGGTCGTCTGACCGTGGTTGACCTGCGTGCCGTCGGGCTCGTGGACGTCCATGTCTACGTCCGAGGCCACGTCCCAGGTCATGATCACCTTGATGTCGAAGAGCCCCCCTTCCGGGACGTTGAGGTCGGCCAGCTTTCGGCGGAGCTTCCGGACCTCCTCCGTCTTCCCCTCGGCCTTCAGGCGGCCGATCTGTTCCTGGGTGGAGGCCACCATGCGCGAGCGGATCTCGCCCGAGAGGCCAAACTTCTTCGAGATCTCCATCAGGGTCTCCTCGGCCCGCGCGGCGTCGCCCCTGGCTTCGTAGAGGGACAGGAGCGTAGTCCAGGTGACCTGGTCCTCGGGACGCGCCTTCTTCGCCAGCTCGAACTGGGCGATCGCGTCGTCGCGGCGGTCGAGCTTCCGGAAGATCTCCCCCAGCATGCGGTGGGCGCCCGCGTCGCCCGCGCGCACGTCCACGATCGAGCTGTAGGCCACGAAGGCTTCCTTCGGGCGGCCGGCCTCCCGGAGGAGGTCGCCCATGAGCTCGTAGCCCTGGAGGGCGGCGGGCGTGGAGCGCACCCAGGCGCGGCAGACCTCGATGGCCGGGTCGAACCGCTTCGCCGCGCGCAGCAGCTCGATGGCCCGCCGGTTGAGCGCCTCGTCCCAGGGCGACACGGCGATCGCGAGTCGGGCGAGGGCCTCGCCCGACTCGGCCGGCCGGTCGAGCTTCGCGAGCAGTACCGAGAGCACGCCGAACCAGCGCGGGTCATGGGACTCGGCGCGCTGCCTCACGATCTTGAGGGCGGCCTCGCGGTCGGCCTGGAGGGCGAGCTCGATGACGCGGGCCCCGGCCTGCGCCGGCGGGGCGACCTCGATGATCAGCTGGATCGCCTCGAGCGGCCGTCCCGCCTGGGCCTGGGCGCCCGCACGCTTGAGGACCATCGAGCCGCGGAGCGCCGGGAGCTGCTCCGGCACGAGCGGCTCCGCCGTCAGGTACTCGCGGATCGCTTCTTCCCAAAGCTTCGCGCGCGCGTAGCTGTCGGCGAGTCCCTCGTGGATGGGCCAGAGCCCCTCGCCCAGGCGCCGCGCCTCGGTCCACGCCCGGCGCGCGCCGTCGCGGTCGCCCTTGAGCGAAAGGAGGTCGCCCTCACGGACCTTGTTGAGGATGAGTTCCAACTCGACATCGCTGACCTTGGAGGGGTCTCGCTTGACGACGGGAAGTGGCGG
>JAHFOZ010000139.1 GCA_023261405.1 Planctomycetota bacterium | reverse complement strand
GAATTCGTCGCGGAGGAAGACCAGGCAGGCCGCGTCCTCCAGCGTCTGCCCCTCGGGGTCCGCGGCCAGGTTCTTCTTCAAGAGAAGCGCGCGGGCCTTCCCCACCGAGGCCCCGTCGTAACCCGACTCCCCCATGATCCGGGCCAGTTCGTCGGCGTGGAACTTCTTGAGCGACTCGCGCCAGCCGAGATAGCCGCTCCGCCCCTCCGGATATGTCGAGCGCGGGACCGTCCAGCGGCGTACGTGCTGCGCCCGCGCCGCCAGGAGGAGCTCCTCCGACGCCCCGGGCGCCAGGAGGCGCACCCACTCCTCCATCCGGCGGGAGTAGAGGACTTCGTACGGAAGCGTCTCCGCCCCGATGCCCTCGCGGCGCGGGTCGTCGGCGTTCGCGCGGTCGATGGCCGCCGAGGCCGCCTCGAGGCGCCCCGCCGTCACGGCTGGACGAGCCCCTTCTGCGCGAGGAGCGCCAGGATCCTCTCCGTGCACCGCTGCGCGGAGAGCTCGTAGGTGTCCAGCACGAGGTGTGCCGCCGCGGGCGCCTCGTAGGGGGCGGAGACGCCGGGGAAGTCGCGGATCCGGCCCACGTCCGCCTTGGCGTAGAGCCCAGCCGGGTCGCGGCGGCGGCAGATCTCCACACGCGTCGAGAGGTGGACCTCGACGAGGCGTTCCGGCCCCACCGCCTGGCGAAAGAGCGCGCGGTCGGCCTCCCGGGAGCAGATGAACGGGCAGATCACGATGAGTCCCTGGTCGTTGAGCAGACGGGCGAGCTCCCCCGCGCGCCGGAGCGCCCGCTCGGGCTCGTGGCCCCCGAAGTCGGCGTCGACCCCCAGGACCGGCGCGGCGGCGCGCGGATCGAGCACCTGCACCGCGCGGCCCTTGTCGAAGATCCGCTTCTCCAGGGCGTAGGCGAGCGTACGCTTCCCGGAGCCCAGGAGTCCCGTCAGGAGGAGCGTGGCGGGCTTCTGGCCGAGCCTCGCGGCGCGGGCCTCGGCGGGCACCTGGCCCTTGTGGCGGAGGGCGTCCTCCCGGAGCGATTCCTCGAGCCCCTCCCGCACCTCCGCGTGGCGCCCCTGCGCCTCGCGGTCCAGGATCATCCCCGCGCCCACGGTGGTGTTCGTCATGCGGTCCACGACGACGAAGGCGCCCATGGAGCGGTTCTTCTTGTACGGGTCGAAGGCCACCGGCGCCGAGAGGTCGATCACGCAGTGGGCGATCTCGTTGAGCTGCAGCTCGGAGGCCGGCTCCTCCTGGAGCGTGTTGATGTTCACGCGGTGCCGGATCTCCGCCACGTGGGCGTTCAGCATCCGCGTCGCGACCTTGAGGAGGTAGGTCTTCCCCGCCTTCATCGGCTCCTCGGACATCCAGACGAGCATCGCCTCGATCTTCTCGTCCACGTGGGGCAGGTTGTGGGGGTGGACCAGGAGGTCGCCGCGGCCCGCGTCCACCTCCTTCTCGAGCGTCACGGTCACCGCCATGGGGGCGAAGGCCTCGGCGATCTCCCCCTCGATCGTCAGGATCGACTTCACGCGGTTGGTCTTCCGCGAGGGGAGCACCATGACCTCGTCCCCCTTCCGGAGGATGCCCGAGGCGAGCGTCCCCATGTACCCGCGGAAGTTCAGGTTGGGCCGGCTGACGTACTGGACCGGGAACCTCAGATCGGCGAGGTTCCGGTCGGACGCGATCACGACGTTTTCCAGGAGGTACATGAGCGTGGTGCCGCGGTACCACGGCATGTTTCCGCTGGGATTGACGACATTGTCCCCTTTGAGCGCGGAGATGGGGATGAAGCTCACGTCGACAAGCTCGAGGCGGTCGGCGAAGTCCTCGTAGCCCTTCCGGATCTTCGCGAAGACCTCCTCGCGGTACTCCACGGCGTCCATCTTGTTCACGGCCACGACGACGTGCCGGATCCCCAGCAGCGAGGCGATGTACGAGTGGCGCCGCGTCTGGGTCTGCACGCCGTTCCGGGCGTCGACGAGGATGATCGCCAGGTCGCACGTCGAGGCCCCCGTGGCCATGTTCCTCGTGTACTGCTCGTGGCCGGGGGTGTCGGCGATGATGAACTTGCGCTTCGCGGTCGAGAAGTACCGATACGCCACGTCGATGGTGATCCCCTGCTCGCGCTCGGCCTGCAGGCCGTCCACCAGCAGCGCCAGGTCGATGTCGTCCCCGCCCGTCGTGTTGAACTTCTTGCTGTCCTTGCGCACCGCGGCCAGCTGGTCCTCGTAGATCAGCTTCGAGTCGTGGAGCAGCCGGCCGATGAGCGTGCTCTTCCCGTCGTCCACGCTCCCGCAGGTGAGGAAGCGGAGCAGATCCTTCTGCTCGTGCTGCGCGAGGTACGCGTGGATGTCCGTCGCGATGAGGTCCGACTGGTGCGACATCAGAAGTACCCCTCGCGTTTCTTCTGCTCCATGGAGCCGGCCTGGTCGAAGTCGATGACGCGCCCCTGGCGCTCCGAGTTCTTCGTGAGGAGCATCTCCTGGATGATCTCCGGCAGGGTCGTGGCGCTCGACTCGATGGCGCCCGTGAGCGGGTAGCAGCCCAGGGTCCGGAACCGCACCTTCCGCATCTGGGGCGTCTCGCCCGGCTTGAGCGGCATCCGATCGTCGTCCACCATGATGAGCGTGCCGTCGCGCTCCACGACGGGCCGCTCCTTCGCGAAGTAGAGGGGGACGATGGGGATTTTTTCGAGGTGGACGTACTGCCAGACGTCGAGCTCCGTCCAGTTCGAGAGCGGGAAGACGCGGATGGATTCGCCGCGGTCGATGCGGCTGTTGAAGAGATTCCAGAGCTCGGGGCGCTGGTTCTTGGGATCCCAGCGGTGGTGGCGGTCGCGGAAGGAGAAGACCCGCTCCTTGGCGCGCGACTTCTCCTCGTCGCGCCGGGCGCCCCCGAACGCGGCGTCGAACTTGTGCTTCTCGAGGGCCTGGAGGAGCGCCTCGGTCTTCATGACGTCCGTGTGCTTCTTCGAGCCCGACGCGAACGGGTTGATCCCCTGCCTCAGCCCCTCCTCGTTCACGTGGACGATGAGGTCCCAGCCGAGCTGGCGTTTCACGAAGGAGTCGCGGAACTCGTACATCTCGCGGAACTTCCAGGTGGTGTCCACATGCATGAGGGGGAACGGCGGCTTGGACGGGTAGAAGGCCTTCTGGGCCAGGCGGAGCATGACCGCCGAGTCCTTTCCGATGGAATAGAGCATGACCGGCCGCTCGAACTCCGCCACCACCTCGCGGATGATGTGGATGCTCTCGGCTTCCAGCTGCTTCAGATGCGTCAGATGATGAGCGGTCACGTCTGTCGACCCTTAAGTGCGCGGTTTCATGGGTTCGTTTCCTTGCGCACAGCTTGTAGCTAGTAGCCTGTAGCTGGGAGCTGGGCGGCCTACGAGCTACAAGCTACGGGCTACGGGCTGTGCGAGCAACGATACGCATATCCGGCCGCGAGCACCAAGGTCCCCGGGAGGAGGGGACATTCTATCGGCAATGCCGCTGGAAGTCGAGTCCGGCGCGGGTATAATCAGCCGCTCCTCCCATGACAACCGTCGCCGCCGTCCGGGTCGCCGACTTCGAGCCGGTCATTGAGGGGATGTACCTGGTGGCCGCCACGGCCGGGCCCCGGGGGGAGCCCCTCCTTCTCGCCAGCAACAATCCGCCCTCGCACGACAAGGACGGCACCCGCAGGCCGCCCCACCTCCGCATCTACCGGCTCGAAGGGGACGCCTGGAAGCGGCACGAGATCCACCAGGCCTGCGAGCACCCCGCGTTCGTGCAGCCCCTCCCCGGCGGCCGCTGGCTGCTCGCGAGGCACGTCCCCCGGCCCGGATCCGCCGACACCGCCTGGATTCACGGGGCCGACGGCGAGCCCCTCGGGGCCTTCGACGCGGGGATCGACATCCGGCAGGTGCAGACCACCGCCGGAGGGAGCGTCTGGATCGGCTACGGGGACGAGGGCATCTACCGCGAGAACCGGTTCAGC
This sequence comes from Planctomycetota bacterium, assembly GCA_023261405.1. Taxonomy (GTDB): domain Bacteria; phylum Planctomycetota; class MHYJ01; order MHYJ01; family JACPRB01; genus JACQFK01. The sequence continues at coordinate 7,051 of JAHFOZ010000139.1, read as the reverse complement.
AGCGAGGGCGTCGTTACCGTCGACGAGGCGGGCCGCGAGATCTTCCGCTTCTCCTCGGTCTGGAAGGATGCGCCCACGATCGACGCGTGTACCGCCATGAACGTGGTCTCCGACCAGGAGACGTGGCTCTGCTACTACTCCGCCTTCCCGATCGTGCGCCTCTCCGAAGGCCGGGTGTCCTGCCTGTGGCCCCACAGCCCCGTCCAGCGCTCGGGCGCCTTCGCCCTGTCGGGCGACCGCGCGCTCTTCGCGGGAAGCCACGACCGCCCCGGCTCGCTCTTCCTCGTGAAGCTCGGGTTCCTGCGGCGCGACGAGATGGAGCCCGTCGATCCGGCCGGCCGGCCGATCCCGTTCACAAAGGCCTTCGCCCGCGGCCCCCTCCTCTTCCTCCAGACCGAGGGCTCGCTCTTCCGGGTCGACCTCGCGGCGCTTTGAGACGCTCGGCCCCTGCGGCCCCCCCCGCGGGCCATCCACAGGCTCTGCGTCCGCCGGAATCGGACGCTTTCCGCCCGGGCTCTCCGATGATCGACGGGGCGGGATGGCGCGGGGTCGACTCCGCCGACACGAAGGCGGCCGGGAGCGCGTTCCATAAGAGGACCATCCACGGGAGGACGACCATGAGCGAGAAGCCCTGCGGATTCTGCGGGCCGGACGTCAACCGGCGCGACTTCATGAGGACCGCGGCGGGCGCGGCCGTGGCCGCGTCGCTTGCCGGCGTGAGCGTCGCGCGGGCCCTCCCCGACGACGCTCCCGAGTCTCTCGTCAAAGCGTTTCACAGGAGCCTGACGGACGAGCAGCGCAAGCACATCGTCCTCCCGTGGGACCACAAGTACCGGCTCCACGTCTCGAACAACTGGACCGTGACGAAGCCGACGATCGGGGCGTTCTTCACGAAGGACCAGCAGCAGCTGCTCCGGGACATCGTCAGGGGGCTCTCGAGCGGCGACGGGCACGAGCGCTTCCTGAAGGTCATGAAGCAGGACAACAAGGGCTTCGAGAACTACTCGACCGCCATCTTCGGCAACCCCGAGGAGAACAAGTTCGTCTGGTTCCTCGCGGGACGCCACCTCACGATGAAGTGCGACGGCAACACGATCGAGGATTCCGTCTTCGGGGGCCCGATCTTCTACGGGAACGCGGGCGATGCGAAGGACAACTTCAACGAGGAGCCGACCCACCCGGGCAACGTCTTCTGGCACCAGGCGCAGCTCGCCAACAGGCTTTTCAAGGAGCTGAGCGGCGACCAGCAGAAGCAGGCGCTCCTGGACAAGACCCCCGACGAGAGCCTCGAGACGGTGCGCCTCAAGGGCGAGGCCGGCCCGTTCAAGGGGCTGCCGGTCGCCGGCCTCACGAAGGACCTGAAGGGCCTCGTCGAGGAGGTCCTGCGGTCCATCCTCGCGCCCTACCGCGCGAGCGACGTCGAGGAGGCCCTGAAGGTCGTCCGGGACTCCGGCGGCCTCGACAAGCTCCACGTGTCCTACTACTCGGACGAGGACACCGGGAGCGACAAGGTGTGGGACAACTGGATGATCGAGGGCCCGAAGATCGCCTGGTACTTCCGCGGCCACCCGCACGTCCACGCCTGGGTCAACGTCGGCACGAAGATCTGACGGCCGCCCCCGACGCCCCGGGGACGCTGGAGCCGGCGCGGAGGAACGGATACGCCCCGGACGCGGGCACCTCAGGATGTCCCGGAGGACGACACGTACGTGCTCAGGCTGCCCGCCGGTGGAACCTCCTCTGTGCCTAAGGACAGCGTCGAGAGGATCGCGAAGGCCGGGAGGCCCTGACCAGCCTGCGGCCTGACGGAAAACCATTGGTGTCGGGCACGCGAAGGCCTTAGATTGGGCGACGGGTACTCCGCAGGAGGCCGCCGTGGACGGGGAATACGAGGTCGACAAGGCCAAGCTCGAGGCGATCATCGCGCGCGTCCGCACCCTGGGCGTGACCGTGAGCGAAGACTGGAACGAGCCGGAAGGCGCGCGCTTCATCGGCACGTTCACCGGAAAGCACCTCACCCTGTTCCCGCGCTTCGACTCCAACTTCGCGCTCTACTTCACCGTGGGCCACCTCTACGGCCACATGTGCCAGCTGGCGATCAGCACGCTCGAGGTCGCGCCAGGGGTGGACATCGGCATCGAGACCGGGCGCCCGCTCACGCGAACGGAGATCCAATCCGTGTACGACTACGAGTTCGAGGCGGCGCGCATCGGCCAGCGACTGAACTGCGAGCTCGGCCACCAGGAGCCCCTGTTCGACCGCGAGTACGCGAGGATATTCTTCGCCGACTTCCACTACCTGATCGCCTTCATGGAAACCGGGGAGCAGGGGCCGGCCGCGTTCAACCGATTTCTCCGCCGGGAGCCGCTGCCCTGGACGCCGATCACCCCCGACGAGCGGCCGCTGACCGACCTGACCCCCCACACCCTCGGCGGGCAGCAGGCGACCGTGGTCTGATGCGGACCGCCGGATCGGAGTGTGGCCCGCGATCCTCCCCTTCCTTCGATGTCCCGATCCCCGATGATCCGGCGTATCAACCAGGGGCCGCCTTTCTCACCCTCTTGTTCGGAGCACCGCCATGAACCGCCTGCTGCCCACCCTTCTTGCGTTCACCGTCGCGCCGCTCGCGCACGCTCAGGACGTCAAGCGCGACATTCCCTACGCCAACCCGGCGCTCGAACGGCAGGTGCTCGACATCCACGCCCCGAAGGACGCGAAGAACCTGCCCGTGGTCTTCTGGATCCACGGCGGCGGCTGGCAGGCCGGCGACAAGTCCGCCGTGCAGGACAAGCCCGGGGCGTTCGTGGAGAAGGGATTCGTTTTCGTCTCCACGAACTACCGCCTGCTGCCCGTCGTGGAGATGGAAACCGTTTTCCGCGACGTGGCGAAATCCCTGGGCTGGGTGCACAAGCACATCGCCGAGCACGGCGGCGATCCGAACCGCATCTTCGTCATGGGCCACTCGGCGGGGGCGCAGCTGGCCGCGCTGATGTGCACCGATGACCGCTACCTCAAGGCCGAAGGGGTGCCGTTCTCCGCCCTCAAAGGGTGCGTGCCCGTCGACGGCGACACCTACGACGTGCCCGCGATCATCGAAACCGCCGAGACCCGCCGCCGTGTGCACGGCGAACCGCAGGCGAAGGTCGGGCACCGCGAGAAGTTCGGCAACGACCCGCAGAAGCACCGCGACTATTCGGCCGTGACGCACGTGGCGAAGGGCAAGGGGATCCCGCCGTTCCTGATCCTGTACGTCGCCGACCATCCCGACACCTCCGCCCAGGCGCGGCGCCTGACGGCCGTGCTCAAGGGAGCCGAGATCCCGGCCACCGCCTTCGGCGCCAAGGACACGACCCACTCGAAGATCAACGACCGCCTCGGACAGCCCGAGGACCCGGCGACCACGGCGCTGTTCGACTTCGTCGCCGACTCGCTGAAGAGGTGATCGCCGGCCGACGGTTCAGGGGGTAGGAAAGGAGGCCGACCGCTTGCCAGAAAGCGCCGTCCTCCAGGTCGATCATACCGCTGCCCTTGCTGAAGTACAGGCTGACGCTCCCATCCGCTATCTCCACGGACGTGATTACAGCTCCAGGAGACCCGGGCTCCGGGAGTAAGCCCCGGACCTTTCGGCTGTCGGTCGGCGTGATTCCATCGGATCCTGGCTCGACACTTCGATTTTGGGCGTCCGTGCGGCAAGACGGGGGACGTCGCAGCGAAAGGCCCGGGCCTGACTCGGACGAACGTCGTGGAAATGGCCCCGGAAATTGGAGTAAAATGAACCCATGACGACGACCCAACGGGTCAGGACTATCCTGGAACAGCTGCGAGGGCTTCTCGAGAACGACGGTTTGGACGGCCGGCCCAAGGAGCTCCTTCGAGAAGCGGAGATCAGGATCGGAGAGGCGGCGCGCGAGATCTCCGAAACTTCCAACCTGCTCGAGAAGGAGAAACTGGTGACAGGGATCTGGTACTACGTCTATCTCGATCCTGATTGGACTTTGCTGACGTTCCGGACGGACGACCACGGCGAGGGCGTAGACCACCTGGGGGTCTGGGGGACGCACATTGTCACGCTGCTCAAAGCCCACTACAAGCTGGACGACAGGACGGCCGGGCGGATCAGAGAAACGGCCTATGGCATGCCGAGGGGGCGCGTGGACCGGATCGAACCGGATATCCACAAGGTGGGCGAGCGGCCAGGAGACTGGATGTTCTACCACGGCGAAGACTTCCCCACGGGCCTGACGGAGGAGTCGGAACACCGCAAGCTCATCAGCGCATTCGGGCTGAGTCGTCTTGCGGCGAAGGCGCCCGACAAGATCCGATTCGAGCCGTCCAAGCACGAAAGGATGGTTCCCGAAGAGAAGGCTCTGCTTCAGAAGCTGCTCAACCTGAACATTCCGTACTGAACCCGCCGGCCACCCGGATCACGGGGCGGCTGGTCCTCACTGCGTTGTCATCTGGCTGAACTGTGGGAGACTCGGATGGGCAAGGAACGCGAACTCGTAGTCCGGCCCCTGAAAGGCTGGATCAGGAAGCGGCCCGGCTCGTGGGAGTTATGGTCACCCAAACATGAGACATCGGAGCGCGGCTGGGACATTGAGGCCAGGAGTTCGAGCGAGTATTGGGTCATCGAAGCCAAGTACACCGATGGCCCCTCCGTGGGCTGGTTCGGCGGTTTGATCATGGCCCCGCTGGTGAAGCGGGACCTGCACCTGAGCAAGGCGAAGGAGGGCAGACTCCAGCCCTCCGTATGTTGGGCTATCGGGATGTCGCAGGATAGGATGTCGGCCGTCTTCCAGAAGATCCTCGACTACCTTTGCGCGAGGCCGGACTTCTGGGAGATGTACGGAAAGTGGCTGCGAGTGAAGCGGGTCTTCTTCGTCGTTGAGGGGACGCGGGTTCTATGCATTTCCTATAAGGGGCTCCTTCGCGCCGCGGCTCGATATGACAATGCGAACAATGGAGTGGAAGTCGACCTGAAGATACGTCGCGTAGTCGCTGAGGCTTCGGTCAAAGGTAAGTTGGATCGGTGACCCAGACACCCGCTACCTGCCGCCATCGAGAAGCGCCAGAATCGCCCGGGCCGCGTAAGTTGGTTTCCAGCCCCAATCCCAAACCGCGATTCCACCCGGATTCGAGCGGCGCCCCCTACGGCGCGGAGCCACCCGCCCCCGACGCCCGCTTCTCCTCAAGGCGCCCCAGCGGGCGCAGGAGGCCGTCGAGGATCGTCCAGGGATGCAGTGGGCAGCTGGGGGGATTTAGAGGTTCACCGGCACAACCCGGTCGGCCCCGTTGTCGACCCTTCGGGTGGTCGATGTAGGGCCCCCCGGCGATCGCGCAGGCCTTTCCGTCCGTGCCCGAGCTGAAGGCGCAGGCGGTATCGCTCAACCACGGCCGTGCCTTCCCGCACCCTCTGATCAACCGGGCGCTGGGGACGAAGTGATCCCCCCTCCGCCGCCCCCCTCTTGCGTCCAGGCCGGGGACTGGCTCTACCGGGTCGGGTTCGCGTCGCCCTGACGCCCCGCCAGGTGCTCGTCGGCGGCCGGCAGGGCATCCCCGATGCCCTCGCGGATGATGAGCCGCTTGAACTTCTCGCGGATCCCGGCCTTGCGCATCAGGAAACGCGCCTCGCGCGGCACGCCCGTGAGGATGACGAGGCAGCCGTGCTCCTCCAGGTCGGCGATCGCGCTCTCGAGCGCCACCAGGCCGGTGGCATCCACGTGCGGGACCCCCTCCATCCGGAAGATCACCACCCGCGCCCGGTCCGCCACCTCGCCCAGGACCGCGACCGCCCGGTGCGCCGCGCCGAAGAAAAGGGGGCCGTCGATGTCGTACACGAACACGCCCTCCGGGAGGGCCCGGGGAATCTCCGGATGGCTCCCGGAGACGAGCTTTCCCTTCGTGAGATGCGCCATCCGCCGCATGAACAGGAGCGCCGCCAGGATGAACCCCACCGACACGGCGATCACCATGTCGAAGACCACCGTGAGGCCGTAGCAGGTGACGAGGACCGCGACGTCGCTCCGCGGAGCCACGGCCAGCGTCCGGGCGAAGTGCTTCACGTCCGACATGTTCCACGCCACGAGGAGGAGCAGCGCCGCGAGCGAGGCCATCGGGAGGTATCCGATGAGCGGCGCCAGGGCCAGCACCGCCGCCAGGACCGTCACGGAATGGACCATGGCCGCCACCGGCGTGCGCCCGCCGGACCGGATGTTCGTGGCCGTCCGGGCGATCGCCCCCGTGGCCGGGATGCCGCCGAAGAACGGCGTCACCACGTTGGCCACGCCCAGGGCGAGGATCTCGGCGTCCGGATCGTGCTTCGTCCGGGCCATCCCGTCGGCCACCACCGCGGAGAGGAGCGACTCGATCGCCCCCAGCATGGCCACCGCGAACGCACCGGGGAGCAGCGCCTGGAGCATGTCGAAGTTCAGCACGAACGGCTGGCCTCCTTTCCCCGATGCATGCCAGGGCCACATCGGGAGGGGGGGCACCTGCGGGATGCCCGCGACCTCCACGCCGTTCACGATCGTGTGGAACTTCCCCGCGACGGTCACGGCGTGGAAGCCCCCCATGGTCTTCGCCAGAAGGAAGGTCACGAGCGCCGCCAGGGGGAGCGCCACGAGGGGCGCGGGGACCTTCTTCGTCAGGCGCGGGAGGAGGATGAGGAGGGCCAGGGTCCCGATCCCGATCCCGAAATCCCAGGCGCCCGCCGTCCCCCGGGCCTCCCACATGACGCCGATGCGCTCCAGGAAATGGTCGGGGCTGGAGGCGACCTGGAGCCCGAAGAGGTCCTTCAACTGGAGCACCGCGATCACGGTGCCGATCCCGGCGGTGAAACCCGTGGTGACCGGGTGCGGGATGAACTCGATGAGGCGCCCCAGGCGGAAGATGCCCATGAGGATGAGCAGGACGCCGCCCATGAGGCCCGCCATGAGGAGACCGCCCAGGCCGTAGTTGGCGAAGATCGGCGCGAGGATCACGATGAAGGCCGCCGTGGGGCCGGTGACCTGCGCGCGGGAACCGCCCAGGAGCGCCGTGACGAACCCGGCGA
>JAHFOZ010000138.1 GCA_023261405.1 Planctomycetota bacterium | reverse complement strand
AGCGCCACGGCCAGAGCCTTGGTGAGCCCCACGACGCCCGCCTTCGCGACGGCGTAGACCAGCCCCTCCCGGTCTCCCACCAGCGCGGGGATCGACGCCACGTTGATGATCTTCCCCTTCGTCATGACCCGCGCCGCCGCCCGCGCCATCTTGAAGGCGCCGCGCAGGTCCGTCTCCATCACGCGGTCCCAGAGGGCGTCCGTCACCTTCTCGAGGTCCGCCGTCCAGGCCGCCGGGTCCGAGACCCCGGCGTTGTTGACCAGGACGTCGAGCCGCCCGTGGCGCTTCATCACCGTGGCCACGATGCGGTCGGCGTGCTTCGACACGTCGCCGCGGATCGGCCCCTTCCGGCTGACGCGGGCCACCGCGGCCCCCGCCGCCTCAAAGGCGTCGGCGATCGACTTTCCGATCCCGCGCGAGGCGCCCGTGACGATCGCCACCCTCCCCTTCACGGCGATCTTGCCGCCCCGCCGTCCACCCCGAGCGTGGTGCCCGTCATCCAGGCCGCGTGCGCCGCGTAGAGGACGGCGTCGGCGACTTCCACGACCCGGCCGGTCCTCCCCAGCAGGGTCCGTCCCGCGGCCTCCCGCACGTCCTTCTCCGACCACGGTCCCGTGACCACCGGGCCCGGGCAGACCGCGTTGACGCGCACGGGGGCGGCCTCGGCGGCAAGGTAGCGCGTAAGACTGATGAGCGCGGCCTTCGCGGCGCAGTAGTCCGGCCCCATGCGAAAGGGCCGGCGCCCCACGTCGCTCGCGATGTTGACGATGGCGCCCTTCGATTTCCGCAGGAGCGGAAGCGCCGCACGGGTGACTTCGACCGCGCTGAAGAAGTTCAGCTCGAACGTGCTCCGCCACGCCGCGGGGCCTGTCTCCTCGAAGCGGCCGTGGTGCTCCATCCCCCCGGCGTTGTTCACGAGGACATCCAGGCGGTCCACCCGGGAGAACAGCTTCTTGACGTCGCGCCGGACGTCGGCCGAGATGCAGATGATCTCGCCGATCTCCTTGGCTGCGGCCACGAGGGACTTGGGGTCCCGGGCACAGATCAGGACCCGCGCGCCGGCGTGGTAGAAGGCCTTCGCGACGGCCTTCCCGATGCCGCGCGAGCCTCCCGTGACCAGGACGCTCTTCCCCAGAAACCGCGAGTCCACAGGCGGCTCATTCTCAGTCGGTCGCGAGGAACTGTCAACTGACCCGAAGCGATTCAGGCAGTTCCGGGGTATAGTGAAACATACGGGCAGCGCCGATCCGACCCCCTAGAGATGACGTTTCCTGCGCGGGCCCGGGAGAGCATAATCAATGGGCCAAGAGATCGTCTACTGCGACCGGTGCCAGGAGCGCATCCGCGGCGTCGACATCGAGAAGGGCAAGGCGGTCCGCCTCAACGACAAGACCTGCTGCTTGGATTGCCTCACCCCGGCGGAACAGGAGAAATTCCGGGGCGTCCGAAGGTCCCCCACCGGCACCCATGCCTCTCAGAAGGTGGCCCTGGCCTCCCCCCGCCCCGGCACGACGCGGCGGGTGCGGCAGGACGTGCCCGCGAAAAGCCCCGCGGCCCTCTTCGCGGGCATCGGGGGCGGCGCCCTCCTCCTGATCCTCGTCGCCTTCGTCGCCCTGCGGAAGGGCCCCGAGCCAGACCCGGTGACCGGGGGCGGATCGACGACGCCCCTGCCGGCCCCTCCCGGACCCGCGCCGGCCCCCGCGATCAAAGTCCCGGACGCGCGCCCCCCCTCCGATTACAGCATGGAGGCGGAAGCCCTCAAGGCCGAATTGGCGGAACCCCTTTCCCAGAACAAGTTCCAGCTCGTCCGCTCCATCCTCGACCGGGCGAAGGACCGCTATTCCCACCCGAAGTGGAATCAGACCCTGGCCGAACTGAACCAGGACCTCTCCAAACGCGCCCGGAGCCGCCTCAAGGAACTCATGGACCTCTCCACCCAGGCCGTTGGTCGGAAGGCCATGGACGAGGTCCGCAGGGCGCGCGAGGAGGTCGTCCGATGGGGATCCCCGCTCGAGAACCTGCTCCAGGAATTCGACAAGGAGTTCTCCACTGCGCTCGCGGCCGCACCCGCGCCGCCCGAGCCGGTGCCGGCCCCCGCTCCCTCTCCTGCCCCGGCGCCCGCACCCGCCCCCACGGGAGTCCCCGACCCGACCCGCTCCGAGGAAGGAAAGAAGTACCTGGATCCGTGGGAGAAGGCGATGTACTTCGCCACCCGCCGGGACTACGTCCGCGCCATCACCGAGGTGCAGGCGGCCATGAAAAACGTCCAGGCGGACGATGTCCGCAAGGAGGTCGCTGCGGACCTGAAGGACCTCGAGCAACTCAGGGCCCTGTACGACGAGATCCTCAAGGTCATGGCCGCGATCCCCTCGTGGGACGAGGTGGTCCTCGAGATCGTGAAGGAGGACGGGGCGCGCCTCCCGGTCCGGCAGCTGGTCCTCCAGGCCGGGCCGCTGAGGCTGGCGCTGCGGGGAGAGCCGCGCTTCGTGGAGATCGACGACATCGCGCCCGCCTCGCTGGCCGAGATCTTCCTCCGGCGGCAGGGAAAGGCCCCCGAGGCCCGGGTGCTGGCCCTCTTCTGCGCGCTCGACGGCGACGCCGACGCCGCGCGGCGCCTGGGCGGGGGATCCGACGAGACCCTCGCCCCCAAGCTCTGGAACTATGCCGCCACCGTCCGGGAGCGGCTGCCCAAGCCCGACGCCAGGGAATGGGCCGCGCGCCGCCTCTATTACGAGGCCGCGACCGCGTTCCCCTCGATGGAGACCCGGGGCGCGGCGATGGAGAAATTCGACCGCCTCCTGGAGGAACTCGCCGGGACCGAGTTCGTCAAGCGGACCCGGCCGGAGATCGTCGCCCGGAGCGAGGAGTGCAAGGAGTACGTTTTCACGGCCGGCCGCCTGGGCGGCCATGGAATATTCGTCCCCCAGAAGCTCCAGGTCCTCGTGAAAAAAGAGAAGATCGACATGCTGGCCTGGAAGGGCCGGGAAGATCCGATGGCCGCGAGCGTGGACCACAACGTCGAGTTCCGCTTCTTCGCGCTCCCCAAGACGGCCTACCGGGCGTGGGTGCTCGTGGGCGGCTGCTGCGTCACCACGTTCGACTGGAGCCTGCAGGGCACCGAACTGATCTACAAGGACCCCAAGACCCGCAAGGACGAGTCCTGCGAGCCCGGGGGGACCAAGGCCGCCCCCTGGGAACATAAGCTCCGCTGTCCCTACGCCACCCACGCGGGCAAGGACCACGGGAAAATCCCGAAGGAGCCGACGATCTGGGAGTGGGCGGAACTCCCGCTCCCGAAGTACTCCACCGGGGGCCCGAAGACCGTCCGGTTCATCGGCCTCTCGAAAGGCATGGCCATGGCGGCCGCCGTTGTTTCCGCCTCGCGCGACAAACGGCCCGCCGACGAAGAGCTGCGGAAGCTCGCGGAAGCCTCGCTCGAGGAAGGGCCGCCGGCCGGCGCCCTCCTGGTCGGCAAGGGCGCGCCCGACCTCCTCGCCCAGATCCCGGAGGCGAGAGGCTTCACGCTCGCCTGCGACGTGGACCTCGCGAAACTCTCCCGCCCGGTAAAATACGACATCGACAACCGGGCCGCGATCAAGGAGCCCTTCGACCGCATCGCCTACCTGATCGAGTTGCAGACGGCCGCCGGCGCGTTCCAGTACGCCTACGTGTCCTTGGACGCCTTCACCCCGGAGATCTCGAAGATCGCCTTCCCCGATCCCGAGACCGGCGCGCGCTTTCAGCAGAAGGTCACGGGCATGAACGTGTACTCGAACGTGGAGGGCGTCGCCAACGGCACCCTGCTGGACGGCGGGAACATAGAATTCTGGCCGAACAACTACGCCCCCGGCAACAGCGCGGGCGTCCCCGGCGCCGCGGGGGACGTCTATGATTGGGGCGACCAGATTACGGATCCGCTGTCGGGCTACGGATCGATGCAAGTCCACAACTCCAAGGCGGGCCACACGATCTTCGCGATCAACCACTGGCCCCAGGTCGGCGGCGCCGACCTGGGCATCGGCAACTGCCACGGCAAACAGCGCGACTGGACCTTCACCGCCAACGCCAAGACCTACCCCTCCAAGCGGCTGAGGATCCTGGTCCGCCCCAAGAAATAAGCGCGCCCGATGTACGAACCCATCCCCCCCTCCCGTTGACTGAACCAAGGGGCAGCTTCGAAAGGGGACTCTATGGGTTCGCAACGCTGGATGCTCTCCGTCGTCCCGGTACTCCTGGCGACCGCGTTCCTCTCCCTCCCGGCGGAGGCGCAGACCAAGCCGCCCACCACCGGGTATCCCGCGGCCTCGGACAACTACACGACCGTCTCCTACAACCGCAGCATCACCCGGGTGGTGATCCACACCATCGAGGGGAGCGCCGGCGGCGCCCTCTCCTGGTTCCGGAACAGTTCCTCCAACGTCAGCGCGCACTACGTGGTCGCCTACAGCGGCCAGATCTACCAGTGCGTGGCGGACAGGAACATCGCCTGGCACTGCGGCTACTACAACTCGAGCTCCATCGGCATCGAGCACGAGGGATACGCCTACCGGAACTACTGGACGGACGCCGAGTACCGCGCCTCGGCGGCCCTTACGCGGTGGGCCTGTCTCACCTACGGCATACCGATGGACCGCTCCCATATCATCGGACACTATGAAGTGCCCTACGCCACCCACACCGATCCGGGCCCCTACTTCAACTGGACCTACTACATGAGCCTGGTGCGTGGCGGCTCCTCCAGCCCGCCGCCGGCCACCTCGACTCTCAAGGCGCTCCAGGTCAACACCGATACCCTCAACGTGCGCAGCGGCCCCTCGACGGGCTACGCCATCATCGGCAGCGTGAAGAGCGGCCAGCGCTACGTGGCCTCCGCCTCCTCGGGCGGCTGGTGGAAGATCTATTACGCCAGCGGCAGCGGCTGGTGCTCCGGGAGCTACCTCTCGACGCTGACGGGCGTCACGGGCATGAAGGTGGACACGAGTTCGCTCAATGTCCGATCAGGGCCGGGCACAGGCTACTCGATCGTGGGCAGCGCCGCGCTCGGGAATCGCTACGTCCAGATCACCACTTCAAGCGGGTGGAGGAAGATCTGGTGGGGAGGCGGCGCCTACTGGGTCTCGGGGTCCTATTCGAGCACCTTCGGCCTATGATGAATTCCCGGGTGTTCCGCGGGACGGCCGCCGCCCTGGGGGCGGCCGTCCTGCTGGGGGCCGCCTACCTGGCGGGGCGCGCCGGCGCCGGCGAAGAGCCCGCGCCCCCGCGCAAGCACGATCACGCCGCGGCCTGCGTCCACCCACCCGCCGACCCCGCTCCGGTCGTGGCGCCCGGGGAGAAGGAGAAGGCGGCCGTCCAGCTCAGGGACCTCCAGGCCGACCTCCGCAAGGTCGCCTCGAACCGCACCGCGCAGCTCAACGACCTGCAGAACTTCCTCTCGAACAACCTCGCCGAGGGAAAGATCTCGGCGCTGCAGGTGCTCGACATGTTCCGCACCGAGACGGACGCCGCGACGCTCGACCTCCTGCAGGGCGTGCTCGCGGCCAATCCCGAGGCGGCCGATCAGCCCGGCGTGCTGGACGCCTTCCTGACGTTCGCCGCGTCCGACCCTGACCCCGCGCGCCGCCTGACGGCCCTCGCGTTCCTGGGTTCCGCATGGGACAAGGACGGCCGCGTGCGCGAGGCGCTCTTCGCGGCCGCCCGGCCGGGCGGGGACCTCGAGACCCGGCTCACCGCGCTCGGCACCTTCCAGGCCTACGCGGCGAAGAACCGCGGGCAGGCCGAATCGGTGAATTCGGGACTCCTCGACCTGGCGAAGGCGGACCCGAATGCGGACATCCGCGCCCAGGCGCTGGGCGCGGTGGAGATCCGCTCCGCGGGCGAGGCGATCGTCCTGCGCGTCTCCGAGTTCCTGCTCGACCCCGGCCCCGCCGCTCGTCTCGCCGCGGCGGAGCGGCTGGGGGACGCCCCGCCCGAGACGCAACGGGCGGTCGTGCAGGCGGTGGATGCCGCCCTCGCGCGCGAGACGGAGGAAGGCGTGAAGCACCTGCTCCTGGTCACGCTCGTCAAGGCCGGCCGGGCGGGCGCCGCCGATCTCATCCGCCGGGCCGGCGATCGCGATCCCTCGCTGCGCCAGGACGCCTCGGAATACCTCGCCGCCCTCCAGAAGGGCTACAGCGACTGGGCGGACCTCGAGCGCGTCAAGGCCGACCTCGAGGGCGCGCGGGCGCGATGAGGCTCAGCGCGGCCGGAAGAAATCTCCCAGGGCTTTCCCCGCCTGCCGGACAGCCTTGAGCGTGCCCTCCTGTTCGGCTCGGCGCTGCGCGTCCGAAATCTTCACGTCCGAGCCATTCTGCCGCTCCAGGTGGTCCGCATCGAAGGTCTCGGCGTAGGGGATCGCCCCCGTGCGCACGTCCATCACGAAGAGCTCCACCGAACGATCGTGATTCTCATCTCGCCCTCCCTATAGACCTGCTTCTGCAGCGTCCAGTTAGGGAGGAATGTTCGCCCCCGTGCTACAATGCCCCCGGAAAATCAAACTTGGGTATAAAACACTCCGTCCGGTTTATGCCAGGATTTGAACACTCCGTAGGTCCATCCCTGACCCAGCCTGGAGGATGAGATGCTTCGATCGACCGCCCTCGCGTCACTCCTGATCCTGGCCGCAGAACCACAGGACAAGGCCCCTGCCGAGGACACCCATACGTGCCAGAAAGGCAGCCTCATCCCCACCCTTGAGCTCGAGGCCAGCTTCGAGGCTCTTGAGATCACGGAGTTCAAACTCCGGATGGAAGCCTATCAGGGGGAGATGGCCTTGATGCAGGTCCTCCCCCAGGGGGCCGAGGTGCAGAAAGGGGCCGTCGTCTTTGCCCTGGACCCCAGGCCGGTCGAGAAGCAGGTCGCCGCCGCGGAGAACGACCTGCGGGTGGCCCGGGCGGCGCTGGCCAAGGCACAGGCCGACGTCAAGCAGGGCGCCGAGGCCGACGTCCTGGCCCTCGCCCAGGCCGAGACCTCCTTGAAGAACGCGGAGACCGCACTCAAGGTCTTCCTGGAGGTCGAGGGGGTCCACCTGGTCCGTCAGGCCGACCTGCTCGTCACGCAGGGGGAGGACGGCATCAAGGACCAGCTCGAGGAACTGGAGCAGCTCAAGAAGATGTACAAGTCCGAGGAGCTCACCAACGCCACGTCTGAGATCGTCGTCCGCCGCGCCGAGCGCGCCCTGGAGCGGAACCGCACCTTCCTGGAGATGACCCGCAAGGAGACGCAGGTCGTCCGGACCGTGCGCCACCCGCGCGAGCTCAAGGGCCACGAGTTCACGCTGGAGACCGCCAAGGGAAGCCTTGCGGCGCTCAAGACCGCCCAGGCGCTCTCGAAGGTCGAACGGGAGGCGGCGCTCGTGCGCGCGACCGCGGCCGCGACGGACCAGGAAGAGAAGCTCGGGAAGCTCCGGAAGGACCTCGATGCCTTCACGTTCCGCGCCCCGTTCGGCGGACGGGTCTACTACGGCGAGCAGCAGAACGGCCAGTGGGCCACGGCCGAGGCCATGGGGCGGCTCCTCGTCCCCGGCGAGAAGCTCCTGCCGGGCCCGGCGCTCCTCACCCTCTGCGGCCCCCGGACCCGGGCGCGGGCGGAGCTGCCCGAGACCGCCTATTTCGACGTCGCGACCGACCAGGCCGCGACGGTCAGCCCCACCGCCCTCCCGGACCGGGCGCTCGAAGGCCGCGTGCGCACCAAGGCGGCGATGGCCCTCCCGAAGGGCCTGGGCGCGGCCTTCGACCTGCGGATCGAGTTCGCCGAGCCGCCCGCGGACCTCTTCCACGGCATGAAAGGCAAGGCCGTGATCCGCGGGGCGGAGATCAAGGACGCGATCCTCGTTCCCGCCGCTGCGGTCTCGAGCTCGGGGACGAAGCACAGCGTGACCGTGTCGAAGGACGGAAAGACGTCCTCCCGCGAGGTCACCGTGGGTAAGACCGACGGCAAGATGGTCCAGGTGAAGAGCGGCCTCGAAGCGGGCGAAAAGGTCGTCGTCTCGAAATGAGGCGGTCGTTCCTGATCCTGGCCCTCGCGGGCTGCGCCGCGCCTCCGCCCCCGCCCGAGACACCCACCGACCGCGCGATCGCCCGGGGCGTGGCGTTCCTCGTCGCATCGCAGAACCCCGACGGCTCGTGGGGAACCGGGAAGGACAGCACTGACTTCGATGTCATGGCGATGGTCCCCGGGTCGCACGACGCCTTCCGCGTGGGAGCCACGGCGCTGGCGGTGATGGCGCTGCGCGAGTGCGGCGAGCGCGACGCTTCCTCGCGCGGGCTCCGATATCTCGCCTCCTACGACGGCACGCGGCGGGCGAACCGCATGGAGATCTACAACGTGTGGGCGCACACGTACGGCCTCCAGGCGCTGGCGCGCGCCTGGAAGGAGGACCGCCGGGAGGAGTACCGGCGGATGGCGGAGCGGCACCTCGAGCACCTCGGGCGCTACGAGACTTTCGTGGGCGGCTGGAACTACTACGATTTCGAGATTGGGACCCAGACGCCTTCGATGGAGCCCACGAGCTTCGGCACGTCGGCGGCCCTGGCGGCGCTCCACGAGGCCCGGCAGGCCGGGATCAAAGTGCCTGAAGGGCTCGTCCGCCGGGCCCTGGCGCGCCTCAAGGAGATGCGGAAGCCGGACGGCAGCTTTCTCTATGGAAGCGACTTTCGCTGGAAGCCGCTGCATCCGGCCAACCGCGACAAGGGAAGCCTGGGCCGGACGCAATCGGGCCACTTCGCGTTGCGCGCCTGGGGCGAGGGCGGCCTCAGCGAGAAGGAGGTGCGCGCGGGCCTGGAGACCTTTTTCCGCGAGCACCGCTTCATCGAGATCGGCCGGAAGCGCCAGTACCCGCACGAGGCGTGGTATGCCACGTCAGGCTATTACTACTACTACGGCCACTACTATGCGGCCCTGCTGGTCGAGGGGATGCCCGAGTTTCGCGCGCCGCTCGCGGACTGCATCCTCCCCCACCAGGAAGCCGACGGGTCCTGGTGGGACTACAAGATGTGGGACTATCACAAGGCCTACGGCACCGCGTTCGCGGTCATGGCCCTCCGGCGCTGTCGCTCCTGACGCCGGCGCGCTCCTCCTCCTCGTTATCGCTACGAACGAAGCCCGCCACGAGGTCCACGGCCGACTCGGCCGCCTCGCGCGTGGACTGGACGAGCATGCGCGCGGTCCCGATCTGGGGGACCTCGCGCACCTCCCGAAACCTGGGGATGAAGAAGAGGAGCGTCGCGAACCGGAAGAGGCAGGAGAGGATCAGGAGTCCCCAGAAAGGGTACGGGAGGGTCGCGAACCCGAGGTCCACGGGCATGGCCTTGATCGCAAAGGCTCCGGCCACGCCGCCCACCAGGACGCCCAGGTTCATGAGCAACTGCATGTACGCCGTGCAACGGGCGCGCTTGGGGGGTGAGACGGCGTCGAAGAGGAAGTTGGACACGCTCTGGTTGAAGCCGGACCACGCGATGCCGGACCAGACCTGCAGGACGCAGGCCCAGGCGATGTGCCCGGAGACCAGCCACAGCGCCGGAAGGGTCGCGATCCCGAACGCCGTCACCTTGAGGACTTTCTTGTTCCCGTAGCGGTCGGCCACGCGGCCCCAGAAGGGCAGCGCCACGATCATCGTGAGGACGATCATCGAGGTGACCGTCATGAGCTCCACGTAGGAGTACTGGAGCTGGTCCCGCCAATAGGGGATGAAGAGGGCGCCGGCGAAGTGGGCGCTCGCGTTCATGCAGGAGACGAAGATCACGAACTTGGCGAAGTTCGACTCCGGGAGCCTCGCCAGGAACTGCCAGAGCGTGAACTTGTCCTGGGCCCTCGAGACGTAGGGAGGCTCCTCCATGCGGTTGAGATACCAGACGGAAAGGAGCCGCGCGACGAACGCCCCGGAGAAGACCACGGCGTAACCCAGCTTCTCGTGGCCGGCGCCCTTGTAGATGGCCAGCCCCGCGCCGGAGACGATCATGGCCATGAGCTGCAGGAGGAAACAGAGGCTGCTGCGGCGGCCGAAGAAGCGGCCCCTCTCCCGGGCCGGGACCAGGTCGCCCATCACGCTGGTCCAGGCGGGGACCGTGAAATGCAGGGCGGCGAAGAAGAGGACGAAGCCGGCGAAGAGGGTCCAGAACCCCCAGGGGGCGGGGAGGAAGAGGGCGCCGCCCATGGGGATCCATGCGAGGGCTTGGACGAGCGAGCCCCCCACGAAGAGCGGCTTGCGGCGGCCGGTGCGTTCGATGAGGATGGGGGTCAGGAGCTGGGCGCAGGAGCCGAGAAAGAGGGGGATGGTAACCAGCAGGGCCACCTGTGACGGCGACGCTTCGAGGAAGAGGGCGCAGGCCCCCACGTAGGAGGTCTCGCCCAGTCCTGCCATGACGGCGTACGCGGTGCCGTCCTTTATCGAAGCGTCGAGGCTGCGCTCGACGGTCGGTTTTTCCACGGCTTCCCGGCAGAGTATATATATACCTGCTGTGGAATGACAGGGAGAACGCATGGATTCGGGGCGCTGCCGGCAGGCGGCGAAGGCGGCAAGGGTAAGTGCGGCACTGCACCTCGGGGCGATCGTGGGAATGGTCATGATCCTGCGGCAAGGGCTTCCCCCGGGGAAGCTGGCCGAGCGCTGGGACTTTGTCTGTTTCCACCGGGAGGCGTGGACGATAGCCTGGGTGGCGTGGATGGTCGCTGCGGTTTCGGCCACGGTGGCCTTCGGCCTCATGGCGCGGGCGTTGGGTCGGGGCCGCGCGGCGGTCCTGCTCTTCGCGGCGGGGAACATGCCGGACCTGTACGGGCTCTGGCTGTACATCACGGTACCCTTCGCGTCAGGGTGTCCGGATGAACTGCTCCGGATGGACCGGTCCGGCGCGTTTCTCAACGGCGCGCTGGCGAACGGCCTGTACACGGTCGCTTGGGCGGTCCTGGTGTGGCAGGCACGCGGCCTGCACCGGGGACTCGATCGCCTGGCGGTGGCGGGGGTGGCGGCGGGGGCGCTCCTGACGGTGGCCTCGGCGGTCCGCTTCGAGCCGGGGATGGTGGCGGC
>JAHFOZ010000572.1 GCA_023261405.1 Planctomycetota bacterium | reverse complement strand
GAAGCCGCCCCGAGTCTAAAGGATGCCTGCTCCTCCCGCTCCACGGCGAGCTGTCGCCCCGGGACCAGGATGCCGCCGTGGCGAGGTACGGGCAGCGCAAGGTCGTGGTCGCGACCAACGTGGCCGAGACGTCCCTCACGATCGACGGCGTGCGGCTCGTGATCGACAGCGGGCTCGCGCGGATCCCCAGGTACGACCCGCACCGCGGGATCAACACGCTGCTCGTCGAGAAGATCAGCCGCGCGTCGGCCGACCAGCGCGCCGGGCGCGCGGGACGCACCGCGCCGGGGACCTGCGTGCGGCTGTGGGACGAGCGCGAGTCGCGCCAACCGAGGGAGCTGCCCGAGATCAAGAGGCTCGACCTCTCGGAGGTGGTCCTGACGCTCAAGTCGGCCGGCGTGGAGGAACTCCGGAAGTTCCGCTGGCTCGACCCCCCCGACGAGGCGGCCCTCTCCCACGCCGAGGAACTGCTGGCCGACCTCGGGGCGCTCAAGGACGCCAGGATCACGGACCTCGGCCGCCGGATGCTCGCGTTCCCGATCCATCCCCGGTACTCGCGCATGCTCCTCGCCGCGCAGGAGCACGGCGGTGTCCGGACGGCCGCGCTCGCCGCGGCGCTCACCCAGGGGCGCGACCTCCTCCTGCGGAACGTGGACCGGGAGACCGAGTCCTTCCGCGAAAGCCGCTTCGGCGGGCCGGCGACCTCGGACTTCGCGCTCCTCATGCGCGCGTGGACCTGGGCCCGCGATCAGGACTTCCGCCTCGACGCCTGCCGGCGCGCGGGCATCCACGCCGTCACCGCCCGGCAGGTGGCGCCGCTCTTCGGGCAGTTCCTCCGGATCGCGGAGCAGGAGGGGCTCGACACGGAGCCGGGCGGCTCCGACGAGGCGCTGCGGAAATGCATCCTCATCGGCTTCTCCGACCGGGTGGCGCGGCGGCTGGACGAGGGGACGCTGCGCTGCGGGCTCGTCCACGGGCGCCGCGGGACGCTGGCGAAGGAGAGCGCGGTCCGCCACGCGCCGCTCCTCGTGGCGGCCGAGGTGCGCGAGGTGGAGGGGAAGGAGCTGAGCACGCTCCTCAGCCTCGCCACGGCCATCGAATCCGCGTGGCTGCGCGAGCTCTTTCCCGGAGACATCACGTCGCGCACGTTCGTGGACTACGACTCCGGCGCGAGGCGCGTGGCCGCCGAGGAGCAGATCCTCTTCCGCGACCTGGTGCTCGAGGCGAAGCGCCTGGACGCCCCTCCCGCCGAGGCCGCCGCGAAGCTGCTGGCCAACGAGGTCCTCCAGGGGCGGCTCCTTCTCAAGGGCTGGGACGCCGCCGCGGACCAGTGGATCCTCCGCCTGGCGCTCCTCGCGAAGACGTGCCCGGAGCTGGGCCTGCCGCCGATCGGCGAGGAGGAACGCCGCGACATCGTGGAACACCTGTGCGGGGGCGCCACGGCCTACAAGGAGATCAAGGACCGGCCGGCGCTGCCCGCAGTCCGGGGATGGCTGAACGCCGCGCAGCAGGCGGTCGTGGAGGAGCACGCGCCGGAACGCCTGGCGTTCCCGAACGGGAAGACGCCGAAGCTCACCTACGCCGCGGACGCGCCCCCGCACGTCGAGTTGCGCATCCAGGAGCTTTTCGGCGTGACGCAGGTGCCGACGCTCGCCCTCGGCCGGGTCGCGCCGCTCGTCCATGTCCTGGCCCCGAACCGCCGGCCCGTCCAGATCACGCAGGACCTCGCGGGCTTCTGGCGGGACCACTACCCGAGGGTGAAGAAGGAACTTCAGCGCAAGTACCCGAGGCACGAGTGGCGGTAGCTCCGATGGAAGAGAACGGCGATCTCCGGGAGGATCGGCGGAAGGGTCGACGGAAGGTCCGCGCCTTCTGGAAGCGCCGGAAGGTGTGGATCACCCTGCTGGCCGTCGTGGTCGCGACGCTCCTGGCGATGACGATCATCCGGCAGATGGACATCGCCCTGCGCAACGCGGAGATCCAGGGACGCTGAGCCGGTCCCTCCCGGAGGGGGGCGCTCAGCGGGGCGCCGCGAGCCAGCGGCTGAGGAGCTCGACGTTGCGGCTGAAGACCGCGCTCGAGAGGTAGCGGAAGCCGGGGGCGAATCTGGGCTGGCCCACGAGGCGCTCGCCCGCGGCCGTGCTCACCCAGCGGCCCTCGGCATCGAGGTCGGCGAGCACGCGGCGGACCTCGGCCTCGGACGGACGGCCGGGCGGCGCCGCGTGCCCCCCGCTCTTCGCGGCGGCGAGGCGCGCCTCGAGCTCCGCCAGGCGCGAAGGAACCTTCCAGCCGTAGTGGTCGGGCAGGTCGCCGTCGTCGTGCGTGAGCTCGTAGGCGCGGGTCATGTAGAGGGGCTTGTTCGTCTTGAGTTCGTAGAAGCGCGCGAGGCGGCCGTCGGGGAGCAGCGACTTCTTCAGATACTCCAGCGAGCGAGGGATCGGCTCGAGGTACTGCGCCTTCCCGGTGTGGGCGTGGATCTTGAGGAGGGTCTCGATCGCGTCCTGGGACTCCCCGCCGGTGACGGCGGGCGGCTCGAACTTGCGTGCCCAGATGGGGAGCATCGCGGCGTCGTACTGCTGGCACCAGGCGGGCTGGGGCTCCGGCATCCGGGCCAGAAGGAGGAAGTCGCCGAGCTTCTCGAGAGCCTTGAGGGGGGCATCCTGCTTCGTGAGGCGGTGCGCCTCGATGAGGAGGTCTGCCATGCTGCCGGCGAGGCCGTCGTTCAACGTATAGTTGTCCCAGTAGTTCTTCACGCGGCCTTCGGTGCGCCAGTCGCGGTCGGGGTAGGCGGCCGGGACCACGGGCCGGGCTTCGACGGGTCCCTGCCAGACCTGCGGGAATGCGCCGTTGGGGAACTGGGCCTTGAGGAGCGCGGCCATCCCGAACTCTGCGGCCTCATGCACGGGCGCAAGCTTGAAGTCGCGCGCGGCGTCGAGGCGCAGGAGAAGGAGGAGGGCCGACTGCGTCTGACCGTCGTCGAGCGAGGAGGCGTTCCACGAGCCGCCCTTGCCGTTGCGGTAGCGGCCCACGCGCTTGCCGCC
>JAHFOZ010000137.1:8757-11138 GCA_023261405.1 Planctomycetota bacterium | reverse complement strand
GCTCTCGCGCTTGTAGAAGCTCGAGGTCCCCACCAGGCCGAAGGGCGTGCCTTCCGGGAGCTGGGGCGAGAGTCGGCCGTCGTTGGCGAGCCGTGCGGGGCGCGCGGGCTCCTTCATCCCATAGACCCGCTCGTAGGACACGACCGCGCGCGGCCAGGACTCGTTGTACTCCGGGTCGTTCTTGATCAGGAGCATGTCGCCGGGCTGCTGGAGGGGCTTGCCGCCCTTGATGAGGTAGATCCCGCCGTCGAGCTGGGGCAGGTGCGTGTACTGGTGGTTCACGGGTCCGGGCGACCAGACCGTGAGGAGGTGGTTGTCCGGCGCGCCCGAGGGGTGGGTGAACTTGCCCACGGCGGGGGAGTTCTTGTCCTTGAGCACGGCGGGGTCGGCGGGCCCCTCGCCGTTCAGGGCGAACGGGGTGAAGGAGACGGACCCCTCGGGCATGAAAGGCATCCGGTAGTACTTCCCCTTCCCGTTGTCGAAGCGCCCGAAGCGCCAGGCCTTGTTCCGGGGATCGCGCATGGAGGCCGGGCCGAAGCCGGACATCCCGGCGGGGATCTGGATGTAGGCGCCGAAGCCGCTGTTGTTCTGGTTGTAGTACTGCTCCACGATGATCGATCCGTCGGAGAGCTGCGTCTGGAAGTGGAAACCGTTCGCCGCGCCGCCCGGGTCGAACGCGCTGAGAAGCGGCCCCCACTCCGTCCCGTCCGGCCGCATCGTCCAGATGCCCCACGAGATGTTGCTCCGGATCCCCTGGGACTCCAGCGTGCTGAACATGAGCCGCCCGTCCGTGAGCACGACGGGATGAAGCGCGCCGGCGATGTTGAGATGGCCGATCTTCTCGATGTTGGCGGGGAGCGGGTCTTCGAGGCCCACGTCCTCGTCGCGGTCGTCCATCACGAAGAGCTGGAGCGCGATCGACGGGTATCCCTGCGAGGGGCGGAACCCTTCGCGGTTGCTCGAGAAGACGATCCGGCCTCCGGGGAGCGGGCACGGACCCATGTTGAAGACCCCGTACGGGGGTTTCGACCCGGCGGTGGCGCCCTCGTTGGGGCTGAAGACCTGGTTCGTGAGACGCACGACCTTCCGGCTCTTCACGTGGATCTTGTAGAGGTCCGACCCGCGGGCGGGCGGCGACCACGGGTTGTGCTTCCGGAGGTCGTGGAGGAGCGAGTAGTACACCCAATGGCCGTCGAGCGAGACCATGAGGTCGGTGACGGACCCGTCGCCCCCTTCGACGAGCCGCTCCTCGCGGCCGTCCGGGTGGAGGAGCATGAGGTCGGCGCCGGGCTCCAGGGTGACGGGCTGCGAGAAGTCGGTGTAGAAGCGCTTGTGCACCTGGTCCCCCGCGCGCCGCGCGCGGACGTAGACGATGTCGTAGTCGTACGTGACGGACTTGTCCGTGGCGATGGCGGGCGGGTTGACGTTCAGCGTCTCGGTGAAGAGCGGCTCCTGCCGGCCGGCGAGGAGCAGGCACGCGATCCAGAGGTCCATATCGTCCCCACCCGGGGGTCCGTCCGCACCAAATCGCCGGGCTGACCCACCCAGCCCATCAGGGCCGTCGAACCCCCGCAAGTCCTGTCTATATTAGGCGCGCCGGGGTTCATGCGGGGGCGAAGACCGGAAGCGAGCCCGTGGGTGAACTTGCGGCATTCCTGCGGGGCGGGTCGGGGGGCCTCTGAAAAGACACCGCCCCCGATCGGCTCTATGGGGTATGGGGGACATCTCCTGTTACAGCAGCCGGTACCCCACTCCGCGGATCGATGCCCTGGCGAAGGGTGGGACGAGGTTCGAATACAGTGACGCGATGTCGCGGTGCGGACCTTCCCGGTGCATGCTCCTGACCGGGCGCTACCGGCTGACCGTCAGCGTCTCCGGTTGGGCGGCGATCCTCAGGCCGGGGATGGTGATGACGCCGTCGGCGTCGACTTTGATTTCGCCTTTGGCGGTCCCGAAGGCCCACCGGACCGACTCGCCGGGCTTCACCTGCATGTTCTGGAGGCGGCGCAGCGAAACATCCGCGCCCGCTTCCTTGGGAATGTCGAACGTGGTTTTCAGATCCGCCGGAGAAGTCAGAAAGAGGGACATTTCGACCCTGTCCTTCGCATCCCTGATGTTCTTCCAGCGGAAGAAGGCATTGACCTGCCCCGGCGCCGTCTCCTTCAGGTTGTCCGGCCAGGGGAGTTTGCTGTTGCAGGATGCGTTGACGAAGACCGCATACGCCTCGTTCTTCCTCACGCTCAGCCAGTCGAACGAGTCGATCAGGTCATTGACCTTCAGGATGGCCGCGGAGTTGTTCGCATGGCCGAAGGGGCCCCAGTAGAAATAGAGCGGGTACTTCCGGTCGTTCATGGCTTTGACAAAGCGTTCATGGCCGACGG
>JAHFOZ010000137.1:0-8747 GCA_023261405.1 Planctomycetota bacterium | reverse complement strand
CCGTCATTGGGCGCCGAATAGTCCACCGCCACCGGAGGGTACGGAAGCTTCAGGGATTGCGGCACCCCTCGGGGCGGGAAGTACATCCGGTGGGAGACCTGTTCGACGCCGGCGGGAACATTGGCCTTGATCGCCGCGAACACATCGCCGTGGCGCATGCCGATGCCGAGCGTGCCGCTGCCGCCCATGGAGTTTCCGCACAGATACACGCGGTCGGGGTCGATCGCGTAGGTCTTGATCACCCACTTCACCGTGTCGATCACGCGCCGTTCCACGGGAGTCGGATCTCCGCCGGAATTCTTCCTGATCAGGGTCTCATCCTTGACGTGCATGCCGCCCCACCACCAATCGCCCCGGTTGGCGCGGCAGTCGAGGTAGAGCGCGTAGAAATCATCGGGCGAACGGTAGATGTCGTGATTCCCGACCTCCGCGGTGCATTTCACGCAGGACACCACGTCGTGGCCGGCGGAATGAAGAACGACATAAAGCGGCGCGTTCCTGCGGTCCGCCTTGGGGTGAACCACGACGAAAACGTCTTTCTGCGGCGCCGGATATCCCCATTCCGTCTTCGTGTCGTGCTGGAAGACGTCAACCGATCTCCCGATGACCGCCAGGTCCTTTCCCCTGGCCGCATCCTTGCCCGGGTTCCAGTCTGCCTGTCCGGCCAACCGTGGAAGCACCGCAATCGTGAGAAGTGCCGGGAGCAATACTTTCATCCTGGTCCTCAGCTGGCTGAAGCATGGAGTGTACATCCTCCGGACAGCCGTCTCGACCTGTTTTCGACGCCTGTGATACGCAGGGTGAGATCGCTCAGGAGGACAGGGGAAACATGGAGGGGCCGTTCAGGGAAGCGATCGCCAAAGAAGGGGAGTGAATTCGGCCGCTCCTTGGCCCCCGGGCCCCGTTTCGGTATCCTGTACCCGGATCCGATTCGGAAATGGAGGACTGACTGTGATGAACCGTGCATCGTGCTGTCTTTCGGTCGCGCTGCTGGCGGCGGCGCTCGTGGCCGGGGTCCAGGGGCCGGGGGCGAAGTGGGCGGATGTTTCGGCGCCCGTGCTGGGCAAGCTCAAGGAAGAGAACCGGAAGATCGACTGGCCGGGGGAGACGGCCGGAGTGGCGGTGGATCCGGCGGGCGGGGATGTCTTCATGGTCGTGCCGGGCCAGGGGATCTGGAAATCGGGCGACCAGGGGAAGACGTTCGCCCGGGCCGACAACGGGGCCATCGGGGGGCGCTGCGAGACTTCGTATTCGCTCCAGTTCGACCCGGCCGGCGGACGGCTGGCGTGCTTCATGCTCGACGGCAAGTGCGCGATGACGGCCGACGGCGGGACGACGTGGACGGCGTTCACCGGCCTCGGCAGGAACTGGGATTATGCGGCCGTCGACTGGTCCGGCGATGCGGTGAAGAACATCCTCGGCGCTCGTCACGAGACCGGCGGGGAGGTCTTCCTCAGCAACGACGCGGGCAAGACCTGGAACAAGCTCTTTGCCGACCCGGAGTTCGAGAAGTCGGGAGGCCTGGGGATCTTCGATGAGAAGACTCTGGTGTACACCATGAAAGGCAAGGGCATCCAGCGTTCGACCGATGCAGGCAAGACGTGGACCCAGATCTCAGAGACGCAGCCCTGGGGGCGCGTCGTCCGCATCTCGAAGGCCGTCGCCTACTGGCTGGGCAAGGAGGGCCTCCTGGTGAGCAAGGACAAGGGGGCGACCTGGACCCGGCAAGGCGCGGCCGTCGAGGCGAGCATCGGACCGTACTTCGACCCGAAGGACGAAAAGCGCCTGGCCGCCGCCGGGGTGAAGGGGATCTTCGAGACGACGGATGGCGGCGAGACGTGGAAGCCGGTCTCGGCCCTGCCGGAGAAGTTCACCCTGCCCAAGGCCGGCTGGTTTGCCAACGTCGCCTGGGACCCCGTGCACGGCGTGTACTACGCGTCGCAGATGGGAAAGGCGACCTACAAGCTGGAGCCGGGGAAGTGAGGGCGGGCCCCGGACGTCTGCGGCGAAGGACTCAACGCGAAGGAACGTAGCTCACGAGCACGGCGGGGCGGTCCTTCACGCTCGGCGCCTCGCGATACCACGCGCGGCCCATCCAGTCGTGCGAGTCGCCGTGGAGCATGAAGCCGTGGTTCGCCTGCCGCCCGGAGGTCCAGAAGCGCACCGCCTCCGCGAAGTCCCAGGAGTTCACGCGCCCCTGGCCCTGGCCGTGGGCGAGGTAGATCGGGAGGAAGTCCGGATCCTCCCCGTAGTATTGGCCGCCGATGGCCTTCCAGAACTTGTCCTTCGCGTACTCGTAGGCGTTGACCTCGTACTCCTCCCACGGGCGGTTGCACGGCTCCACCACCCACATCGTGGGCTTCTCCTCCGGATTGTGCTCCTTGGCGAACTCCTTGTCGGCGCGCACGATGATCAGCCGCGCGGCGAGGATCTTCGAGCCCTCCGGGATCCCCGAAAGATCCACCCGGTGAAGCGGGCTCCGGTGGCGCATGAAGATCTCGGCCGTCGCGTTCTTCCCGAGATTCTCGCTCCGCTCGAACGTCATGCCGTCGGGGCCGTGGCTGTTGAAGTAGGCGTCCTTCCAGCCGGAGTAGCCTCCCTCGCCGTCGCGGAGGACCGCCAGCTCGGCCTTCGGGTGCTCCGCCTTCAGCTTTTCGTGCTGCGCCCGGAACTCCGCCTCGAGCTCCTCCACGGTCCGCGGCTCCGGCTTCCTCCACTGCCCCTTCAGTTTCTCTCCCAGCTCCTTCACGCCCGACACGGTCCACTCCGTCCCCGCCACCCGGAACTCGCGCTTCACCTCGGGGTCGCGGTCCTTCTTCGCCAGGAGGCGCACGTTCTCCACCCGGATCTCCTCGCCGGGCCGCGGGGCATACATGAAGATCTCGAAGCGGACCACCTTCCCCAGCTTCGGGACGATCGCCTGCCAGTCGTTCCGGTGGAGGACCTCGGAGACCTCGTTGCGCCCGGGGACGCAGAACTGCGTCTTCGTCCACCGGCTCACCACGGGCTCCCACCCCTCCTTGCGGGAACTCTTCTCCTGCAGCGCGGTGAACCCCACGAGACAGGGACGCCCCACCGTCACCTCCGCCCGGAAGCGGTGCCAGGGCATCCAGTCCTCCCCGGGGATCTCCGTGGTGACCGTGGGCCAGCGGCCCCCCGCGAACGTGAGCTTGAGCGCCCCGTCCGCCGCCTCGATCTTCACCGGCGGCTCCTTCGCGATCCGCCGGTCCGCCTCCGCGGGGACCTCGATCGAGAGGTTCGACCAGCGCGCCACGTCCGCCGGGTTCCCGAAGTCGAAGAGCCTCCGCTCTTCCTGCGGGGGGATGGCCGCCAGGAGGACGATGATCATCAGGCGCATGGCTTCTCCGATCATGGACGGCGCAGGAATATCACTTCGAACCTGCCGCCTCGAGCTTCAGGCGGCCCCCGGCCCCGCCCGCCGCGTAGGCCTTGAGCGCCCCGGCGTACGCCTTCTCGAGCTCGGCCTGCGTCAACGGCTTCCC
Source organism: Planctomycetota bacterium (assembly GCA_023261405.1). Lineage (GTDB taxonomy): Bacteria > Planctomycetota > MHYJ01 > MHYJ01 > JACPRB01 > JACQFK01. The sequence continues at coordinate 5,244 of JAHFOZ010000137.1, read as the reverse complement.
CATGGGGTCTACCGAACCCCGGATCGTGAGCGGCCGGGGACAGCACAGGGCGGCGAGGTCGGGCAGATCGTAGGCCTCGAGCGCCCCGTGGACGACGTTCGCAAGCGCGAGCTCCGAGCCGCGGCCCGTCGCGACCGCGCCCCAGGAGACCAGCATGCCTTCGAGCGTCACCTCCTCGATCCGTGGGTCCAGCGCCGCCGCGTGGAGGACGACCGGCGCGGCCGCCCCCACGCCGATCGCGTGGACCGACCTCTTGCGGTCCGGGTCGAGACCCTCGGCGATCGCCAGGAGGTCCCCGACCCGCTGACCCAGGAGCGGTCGGGCGAGATGAAACCCCAGGAACGCCTCCTTCCACTCCGCGCCGAAGGCCCGCTCCCAGCCGCCCTTCCGCGGGCCGGGCGCCGTCTCTCCCCATCCGGGAAGATCCACGGCATGAACGCTCCCGCTCCTCGGCTGCGCCGGATGGAGCGGACCTCCCTCCGCCAGGGCCATCCGCTTGCCTTCGCCGTGGACGTAGAGGATGTCCGTCTTCCCCTTGGAGTCCGACCACGTGAGAATCGGGACGAAGACGCCCGGGCGCGGCTCGACGAGGTACTTCACCGTGCCGCGGCTCCCCGGGACCTCCGCGAGCCGCGTGACGCCGAACGCGACCTTCGGGCGATCGAGGGCGATCCGCCGCCGCACTTCGCTGAGCTGCGCCTCGCGGTCCAGCTTCCCCCGGCGCTCGACCAGCGACCGCTCGCGGTCCGCCACGAAATCGAACGCCGTCCGTCCCTTCAGCTCAGGCACCACCTGCCCCGTCGCGGTACACTGCACGCCCGCGTCCTTCGCCACCTCGAACGGCGGCTCGACGGCCGCGTCGTCGATCGAGAGGAGCCAGCGGCGGAACCAGCGCAGCGCCTGCTCGCGCACCGGCTTCGAGATCGCGTGCTTGTCGTCGATCTCCGAGAGGTCCACCCGCGCGGCGGCGTCCAGCACCCCGTAGACCCGCTTCGCCTCGCGGCAGGTGGCCCACGCACCCTGGATGTCGAAGAAGTCGTGCGTCGTCGTGCTGATGAGGGTAGCCCGCGGGGCGCGCATCGTCACGTAATCCGCATGGTCCATCCCGAAGGCCACCTGGCCGGGGATGTTCTGCTCGGCGTCCTGCGGTCCGATCGTGGCGAAGAGCCGCTCGAGAGAGGTGATGTAGCAGTTCGGCACCGCGGCCTGGACGCGCTCGTCGAGCGCCATGAGATACGCCGTCTGCGTCCCGCCGCCCGAGTTGCCCAGGCAGCCCAGGCGCTTCGGGTCGATCTCGGGGCGGCCCGCCAGATAGTCGAGGCTGCGGATGCCGTCCCACACGAGATACGTGGCCGCGCACTGGCCCACGAGGAGCGCCGCGACGCCGAGGTGCATGTGCTCGTTTGTCCCGCGTCCCACGAGCGGCTTGCCCTCCGGCGTGAGGAGCTGCACCCGCTCGCCCTGGCCGACCGGATCGAAGGCCAGCGCGGCGATCCCGTGCTTCGCCAGGAGGATGCACGCCCGCTGGTAGGTCTCGGCCGCCTTGGCGTTGTCGTAGTGGCCGCTGGGAAAGAGAACACCTGCGAAAGGACCCTTCCCCTCGGGGAGGTAGAGCACGGCGGTCACGTGGTGCTCCGGCCGGCTCTCGTAGATCACCTTCTCGACCGAGTAGCCGTCGCGCGCCTCCTTTCCGGTCACGCGGACGTTGAGCGGCGTCTTCTCCGGGAACCCGCCGAGCGCCTCGACGAACTTCCGCCGGAGCTCCTCCTGCCGGCGGCGGAGGTCCTCGGGGGTCTTGATCGCCGCCACGGCCTGCCGGCGGACCTCGAAGTGCTTCGCACACTCGGCCTCGAGCGCCCGGTAGAGCATCTTCTCGGGCCCGTCGGCCGGGGTGAGGACCGTGGGGTCCGGGGGCGGCGCCGCCTGGACGCAGACCGCGAGGAGAAGGGCGTTCATCGCTTCGCCTCCAGCACGAGGTTCTTCTCCGCCCCGAGGGCCTTGTAGGCCTCGCGCGCCCCGGCATAGGCCGCTTCGAGCTCCGCCTGCGTCAGCGGCCGGCCCGCCGCATCGACCGGGTTCCGGATCGCGAGCGGCCGTGGCGCGATCGCCGCCGCGAGGTCGGGCAGATCATAGACTTCGAGCGCACCGGGGACCACGTTGGCCAGTTGATTCCTGGAGATCGGCGTCTTCACGACCGACGCCCACGACACGAGCCCGCCCTCGATCGTCACCTCCGCGATGGCCGGCTCCAGAGCGGCGGCGTGAAGCACGACCGGCCCGGCCGCGCCGACGCCCGCGACCTTGACATCCTTCGCCGTCGCGAAGGCCAGGACCTCCGCCACCCGCTGTCCCAGAAGCGACCGCGACAGGTGAAGCCCGAGGAACGCGGCCTGGGAATCGCGGCCGTATCCGCTCGACGTCCCGCCGGGGTTCGTCTCGCCGGTGCCGCGAAGGTCGATCGCCGTGACCACGTGGCCGTCCTTCACGAGCGCCTCGATCGCCCCGCCGGGACCGGCCTCCTTCGCCTTGCCGGCGTCGTGCACGTAGAGGAGCGCGCGGGTCCCCCCGCCGTCGAAGCAGAGCCAGGGCACGGGCATCCCGTCCTTCGCCTTCGCGAGCCCTCGCTTGATCGAGACGCCCCCGCGCCTCGACTCGCCCCGCCCCTCGAGGACCGCCGCGCCGCTCGGGCGCTCGAGGCCGATCAAGGCCGACACGCCCTTGAGGAGCTCCGCCTTCCCCTTCTTCCCGCGGCCCGCCGACAGCTCCCCCTCGCGGACCGCATTCAGATCGAAAACCGACTTCCCTTTGAACTCGCTCAGCACCTGGCCGGTCTTCGTGCATTGGAGCTCGGCGTCCTTGAAGACCGGGAAGTCGCCCTCGACGGCCGCGTCGTCCTTGCCCTGGAGCCAGCGACGCATCCACCGAAGGGCCGACTCGCGCCGGGGCTTCGACCAGCCGTGCTTGTCGTCGAACTCGAAGAGGTCCACCCGCTCGCCGAACCCGAGGATGGAGTAGAGGCGCTTCGCCTCGCGGTAGGTGGTCCACGAGCCCGCCTGGTCGAAGTAGTCCTGGGAGCCGATGTTGATGAGCGTGGGCCGCGGGGCGCGCATCGTGACGTAGTCGCTGTGCTCCATCCCGAACGCCACCTGCCCCGTGATGTTCTGCTCGGCGTCCTGGGGTCCGATCGTGGCGAAGAGCCGTTCGAGGGTGGTGACGTAGCACGAGGGCGCGGCCGCCAGGATCCGCTCGTCGAGCGCCATGAGGTACGCCGTGAGGGTTCCGCCGCCCGAGTTCCCGGCGCAGCCGAGGCGCTCCGGGTCCACCTCGGGGCGGCCCGCGAGATAGTCGAGGCTGCGGATCCCGTCCCAGACGCGGTAGCCGGCGGCGCTCCGGCCCACGAGGAGCGCGCCGAGCCCGGACATCGTGTGCTCGTTCGTGCTCCCCTTGATCGCCGCCTGGCCCTTCTCGTCGAGCAGCTGCTTGCGCTCGCCCTGCCCGATGGGGTCGTAGCAGAGGACCGCGAACCCGTGCTTCGCCAGGAGGATGCAGGCCCGCTGGTAGGCTTCGACGGCCTTCCCGTTCTCGCTGTGGCCGCAGGGGACCAGGACGCCGGGATGCGGACCGGCGCCGTCCGGCAGGTAGAGCGCCCCGGTGACGTGGTGGTCCGGGCGGCTCTCGTAGATCACCTTCTCGACGCGGAACCCCCCGCCCTTCAGCGTCCCCGTGGCGCGTGGATGCAGCGGAGTCCTCTCAGGGAATCCCCCGAGGGCCTGGATGAACTTCGCGCGCAGTTCCTCCTGGCGGCGCTTCAGGTCTTCCGGGGTCTTGAGGGCCTCGATGACCTTGCGGCGGGCGTCGAAATGCTTCGCGCACTCCGCCTGCAGATGAGCATAGAGCCGCTTGTCCGGCTGCTCGTCGGGACGGAAGACCGTGAGGTCCTCCTGGCCGCAGAGAGCCAATACGAGAAGGGCCGTCTGCATGAGGAATCCCTCTGCGTCCGCTCCAGAAACCTTACGCCCGGCGGCTACTTGTACCCGACGGCCGCGGGCTTCTTCTTCAGCATCTGGAAGAGCCGCGCGCGATTCTGCGGCCACTTGGAATCGGCCTCCGCCTTCCAGACCTTCACGTCCTTGAAGAAGGCGCTCTTGCCGCCGGCGGTGTTGAGCTCGAGGTGGAGGCGGTCCATCGAGAGGCCCTCCGCCTTCGCGAACGCCATGTGCTGGTCGTCCACCGTGGCCACCATCTCGTCGCCGAAGAATTCCCACACGACGGTGTGCCACTGCCCGTCATTCAGCTTCACCTTGGTGGAGTCGATCTCGGTGCTCTTCGACGTGGGCCCCATCCCCGACATCCGCCGGATGCGGATCGTGTCCGCCGAGAGCGAGAGGGCGGCGACGTGCTCCTTGCCGTCGAAGAATCCGCCGAGCCACTCCGCGCCCTCGAGCTTGAAGGTGAACTGGAGGACCGCGTTGGCCTGCTCCACCTTCCGGCTGCAGTACGCGTGGTGCTTGTCGGCGGGCGCCTCGGCGCCCCGGAGGACGCCGCTCTCCACGGCCCACTCGCCCAGGCCCTTGTTCCAGGTCTTCGGAAACTCCTTCCCCTCGAACGTCTCCTGCCAGAGGAGCTCGCCCTTCTTGACCATCCAGGTCTTCGGCTCCGGAGCCTCCTTCTTCTTCGGGTCGGCCTTCTTCTCCTGAGCGGCCGCGAAGAGACCCGGCGTGAGGACGAGACCGAGAAGAACTAGGGTGACGTGTCGCATGGGTGACCTCCGTGCTGCCTGCAGAGAATACGCTCGCCGGCCCCTCCCCGCAACGATCATCCTCGAACACGGCATCCCTTCTTTCGTACGATCGGGGGGTGATCGTCATCGACGGCTCCTACGGCGAGGGCGGCGGGCAGATCCTCCGGACCTCGCTCGCCCTCTCGATCGTGACGGGCACTCCCTTCACGATCGACCGCATCCGTTCGCGGCGCAAGAACCCCGGGCTCCAGCGCCAGCATCTCGTGGCCGTCGAGGCGGCGGCGACGGTCGGGAAGGCCGAGGTGGAAGGCGCGGTGGTCGGCTCCCGTGCGCTCGTCTTCCGCCCCACGGGACTCGCCGCGGGCCATCATCACTTCAGGATCGGAAGCGCGGGGAGCGCCACGCTCGTCCTGCAGACCGTGCTCCCTCCGCTCCTCAGGGCCGGGGCGCCCTCCGTGATCGAGATCGAGGGGGGCACGCACAACCCCTGGGCGCCTCCCTTC
>JAHFOZ010000136.1:9896-11139 GCA_023261405.1 Planctomycetota bacterium | reverse complement strand
CCCGGTCGGGGTGACCGCCTCGAGCTCGACCGCCTGGTCGGCGGAGCAGCCGTGCCGGGGCGAGTTGACGTCGATGCCCCCGACGCCGAGCGTGCCGCCGATGGAGGCCATCATGTTGAGCGGGCCGCTCGTGTAGTCGAGCCCGAGCGGGCGCAGGTGTTCGGCGAGCTGGTGCCAGGTCATGCCGGCCTCGACCCAGGCGGTCTGCCCGTCGCACTCGAGGAAGCGGCTGAGGCCCTTGAGGTCGAGGAGGATGCCGCGCGAGGCGACCGACTCCCCCTCGGTGGTGAGGCCGCCGCCGCGGCAGGTCACGGGGATGCGCTCCTTCTGCGCGTGGCGGAGCAGCTCGGCCACGTCCTCCGGCGACCGGGCGTGGACCACGGCGTCGGGGGTGCCGAAGACGAGCTGGCCGCCGTCCGTGCGATAGCACGCGCGGAGGGCCGGCTCGGTGCGGAGATTCAAGGGAGGCCGCAATGCGGATGGATGATACCGGTGGGGGCGGACCGGGGGAAGGGAATGCGGGACGCCGGAATGCGGGACGCCGGGGCCCTCGCGGGCGTGGGTCCCTCCGGACCCGCGGGGGCGGGCCCGGAGGGCGCAGACTGAAGTCCTACTTCTTCCTGCCCGAAGGGGTCTCCGGCTTCGCGGGGGACTGGGGCTTGGCGAAGTCGACATCCGGAAGGGCGCGGGCCTCCTCGGTGAAGGGGTTCCCGAACCTGTAGTCGTGCTGCACTTTGTCGAACTCCACCGGGCCGTCCTGCGCCAACGCGTCATGGACGACCTTTCGGTAGCGGAACGCCTCCGCCAGTATGCCGGCGCAATTCACCCCGTGGCGGTGCTCCGTCTTCTCGTAGCGGCAGGGACCGTAGGCGGCCAGGGGGTCCGTCGCGGCGGCCTTGCCCTGCTGGAGAGACTCCAGCCGGCTGGATAGGTCCTCACCCATCTCGCGATGCAGCTTCCCGCGCTCCGCGGCCTCCGGGGCGCCCTGGAGCTTGAGGACCCCGTCGAGGATCTCCAGGAAGACGTCCGGCGCCCAGTAGCCGGAGACGTAGTACACCACCCTGAAGTCGGGGGTCATGAAGAACGTGCAGATGTTCTTCGTGGGATAGCACTCGGCGGACGACGTGAAGATCCACTCCTCGGTGCGCTTCTCGCAGTTGTGGAAGCCCTTGCCGCGGTTGTACCAGACGGGGACGAACCTGGAATTCACGCGCTCGGCGACCTTCGGGTTTGAGAACGTCAC
>JAHFOZ010000136.1:0-9886 GCA_023261405.1 Planctomycetota bacterium | reverse complement strand
GCTCAGCAGCCCTCGAGGTCCAGGTCGCCCACGAGCTGGAAGAAGAGCACCAGCTTCCCCTCTTTCCTGGCCAGCTCCATCGCGGGCGCGAGCCCGGCCTTCCAGCCGTCCTTGCTCGCCCCCTTGAGCCGCTCGCTCACCGCCTTGTCCCGGTCGGCGAGGCTCAGGCCCTCGGAGCCGTTCAGCGCCGCGCCGGCCGCCGAGCGCCACCGCGCCGGGTCCTGGCTCAGCTCCGCCTGCCACTTGATCCCCTTGCCGTAGCCCTTCCAGGGCTTCGGGGTCCCCCGGTTTCAGCACTCGTCCGCGCGCAGCGCCCCCAGGGACACCAGGAGCGCCGCCAGACTGAAGATCGAGACTCTCATGCCCTTCCTCCTGTCATTTCCAGATCACGAGCACGCCGCCGTGGTCGCTCATGCGCCGGTGCGGTCGCACGACCTCGATCGCGCCGCCCTGGCCGCACTCCGTGCAGCGGCACAGGATCCCCGCCAGGTGCTTGCCGTCCGCATCGAAGCGGAGGCGGACGACGCGCCCGCCCGCCACGCGCGTGGGGTTCCACGAGAGCGCGACCCCGCTCGCCGCCTGGTAGACGCCCACCCCGTCGGCGTCGGCCACGGCCAGGTACTTGCCGTCCGCGCTGAGCTCCGCGGCCTGTCCGGCGATCTCCCACTCGGGCGCGATGATTGCGGCTTTCCGACCCGGGGCCATCGGCGCGATCTTCTCCAGATCCCAGAGGCGGACCTTTCCGTCCATCCCCGCCGTGACGCAGCGGCGCGCCTTCGCGGCGAGTCCGATCGCCGTCACCTCGCCCAGGTGCGGCTGGAAAACGTGGGCGTTCGCCGGGCTCTGCGCTATCTTCCCCAGGACGACCGTGGAGTCGTCGAGTTTCTCCACAAGCTTCCGGGCGTCGGGCAGGCGGTAGAGATAGCCCTGGTCGTCTCCCGCCAGGAGCGCCGCCCCGTCCCATGCCACGGCCGTCACGTGGCCCAGGCTGACGTCGGCCCAGTCGCGCACATCCACCTGCGCGACGGACCGGGACTTGCGGCGGAGGCCGTTCGTCATCCAGAGCCGGAGGCCGCGCGTCCGGTTGGAGAGGACCGCGCAGGAGCAGACCTCCTCGCGGGCCTTCTGGGCGCCGGCGCGCAGCGCGAGACCGCCCCCGGTGAGATCCTCCGTCGCAAACTTGAGCGGCGCCCAACCGTCCGTGTCCCAGACCAGGGCATCCTGGTCGCGGCTCCGCGAGATGAGGATCTTGACGGCCGGGTCGAAGATGAGATCGTCCACCCGTCCCTTCTGGTTCAGGACCCCCGCCTCCGTGAACTTTCCCCCCGCCTCATAGAGGAGCCGCACGCTGCCCGCAGCTCCGGCGGCCAGGAAGCGCGCGTCGGGACTGAAGGCGAACGAGAAGTACTCGCGGTCGGCGGCGGAATGGATCTCCTGGAGCGGGGGCGGTTTCTTCGGGGCGTCCTGAGCCCAGGCGAGCGGGGAGAGCAGGACTGACGCAAAGGCCGCCAGCAGGCGAATGTGCTTCATGGGTCACAGCGTTGGACGCCGGCCGACCCTCGCGTGTGATGGGGAATCAGCGCAGCGGGATCCGGAGGCGCGCGTGGAGGCGCTCGCCGCCGCGTTCGGAGCAGAGGATCTCGACTGCGGCGCGGGCGGGGTCGAGGAGGTGGACGTCGCGGACCACGTATTCCAGGCGGCGCTCCCCGGAGGGACCCGCGGGGACGAGGCCCAGCGCCTGCGTCTCCTCCGGCTGTCCAGGCAGGCGCACGCGCAGCGAGAGGTTGACGGGCCGTCCGGCGGCGTTCGCGATGCGGACCGAGACCTTCCGGGCGTTCGGGACGGAGGACAGTTCCGCCGCCTCGCCCGCGAGGCGGATCTGGGGGACGAGCCGCACGGTCCGCGAGACCGGGAGGAGCACGCGACGGCCTTCACGCAGGAACGAGACTTCGAGCTTCACCTCGAAGTCGCCCTCCTCCTGGTCCGCGCGGAGGACGAGCGTGACCTCCTGGGAAAACTCCTCGCCGGGGGCAAGCGAGGGTGCGCTCGCCTCGAGGGGACGGACAGTCCATCCCGCGGGGAGCGGCTGTAGGATGCGCACGCGCACGTCGTCCATGGGGCCGGCCGGGAAGAGGTTGCGGAAGCGGAGGGCGCGGATCGACGGATCGGAGCGCAGGGGGAGCGTGTCGGGGGCGAGCGGCGCCGTCGCGGTGTCGTGGAAGCGCAGTCCCTGCTGGATCCGGATGAGGGAGGGGTCCACGCCCGTGAGGAAGATCGGGAGAGGGCCGAACGTCACGCGCTCGCCTGCCGCGGACGCCCGGCGCGCGCCGAGCGGCGGTTGGACGCGGACCTGGTCGCCCAGGTGGAGGGGCTTCTCGAGGGCGTCCCGCTCGGTCCAGGCGGCGATGACGAGCATCCCGCCCTTCTCGAAGACGAAGTCCTTGAGCGCCGGGTCGGCCAGAGTGAGGTCCCGGCGCGGGACGGCGCCCGCAAGGAGGTCATTGACGGCCCGCAGCGCGAGGAACGGGGCGCGCGGGTAGCCGCGTGGATCCAGCAAGTCCGCCCCGAGCGGGACGAGGCGGGGTCTCTTCAGGTCGTCCGAGTGCGCGGCTTCGATAAGGGCCCGGAGGAATCCCGCCGTCGCCCCGTCCGTGGGGAGGATGAGCGGGAGCCCCGGGTCGAGGGGCGTCAGCAGTCTCGCCCCGGGACTCGCGGTCTGGACGACCTCACGGGCGGCCGCGACGGCTTCGGCGGCCCCGCGGCGCGGCGTCACGCCGTCGGCCCCGAGCTGCCACTGCGCGATGAACTCGAAGTACGCGGCGGCCGTCTCGCGGAGCGGTTTCTCCCACCGGTCGCGCGGGAGCTCCAGGAGCGCGAAAAGATCCTCCTCCGGGCCGAGGTCGGCCGGGGGGGCGGCGAGCGCGCCATGGACGGTCATGCCGTTCACGCGGGCCAGGGCGCGCACGAGCTGGAGGATCTCATCGGGGGCGGGGGCCTTGAGGCGCGTCGCGGAGGGGCGCTCCCACACGGTCACGCGGGAGTGCTGGAGTCCGAGGAGGCGGGCGAGCGCGGCGGGGTCGGCGATCCGGCCCGCGAATGGGTCGAAGGCCCCGCCGAAGGGGCGCCGCGCCTCTGAAGGGCTGCTGGGACGCTCGGGCACCACGAGCGGCCAGGCGCGCCGCACCACGGGGCCGCCCGCGTCGAGCACCGAGGCGCGGATCTCGTAATAGCCCGGGGCGTGGGTCGCCATCGCGAGGTCCACCGTCCGGCCCGGGATAATGGGGACGCGGACGGGGAGGCCGCCATCCTCGCCCTGCGCGTCCTTCGTGACGACCTCCAGGCGGTACTCGGCCGCCGGAAGTCCCGAGACGACAAACCTGAGTCGGGGCGCCGCCGGTCCGCCCTCGGGGGAGGGCAGGTCCCTCTCGAGGGTGAGGCGCGGGCCGCATTCCAGCTTCAGATGGTCGAACGCGCATTCGCCCCGGAGGTCGGGGCCCTCGAAGTCGAGCCGCACGGACACCCAGCGGGTCTGCGGGGGAAGGGTGGGGACGTCGATCTGGAGCTCGGACCACTCACCCGAGGCGGCCGCGGGGACGGAGCGGTCCTCCTGGACGCGTTCGAAATCCTGGTTCAGCCAGATGAGGGCCGCGGAGGCCCCGTTCTTCTTCGCCCCTTCGATGCGCGCGAAGGCGGTGAAGACATACGAGCGGCCCGGGTCCACGGGCCAGGCGGCGTGGGGAGACAGGCGGAGGGCGGTGTTCCGGCCCAGGGTGCGGAGGCGCAGGAAGGAGGCGCCCGAGCGCGCGCGGGCAGGGTCGCGGACGAGCTCGATCTCGTTGAATGCGGGGTGCTCGGCGGAGCGGACGCGCTCCCAGCCGGGGTAGATGACGTTGGGGCGGGGGACCTCCTCGAAGTCCTCCGCGCGGTCCTGGAGCGCCGCGAAGAGCGCGAGCGTGAGCAGTGCGGACATCGACCCCCTCTCCAGTTCTATATCGGCGTGTTGACGAATTTGCGCCGCGATTTCGTTAACAGCCCCTCATGCCGCGCGGGGCTTCATGACCCGGATGGGGACCATGAAGACGGCGAGGCCGTCGAATTGGAGGCGGCGCTGGAGCTCTTCGCCGGGCTGCTCGTGGAGCAGCCGGGTGAGGAGGGTGGGCTGCTCGAAGAGGAGCTGGCCGGCGAAGAACATGGCCCGGGGGAATTCCTTGATCACGGGCGGGCAGAGCTTCACGGACTCCTCCACGACATCCACCCCGAGCCCGCAGCGCGACTCGCCGTGGTAGCCCCATTTCCCCACGAGCGCCACGTACCTGAGGAGGTCCGCCTCTACAGACTCGCGCAGTTTTTCGACCTCGTGGGTCCCCTTGAAGCGGTCGAAGTCGATTTCGCCCACGCTCAGGAAGACGAAGTTCCGGAAGTGGTTGGGGAAGAGGCGGAGGATGCTCAGGAGGGTGTGCACGCCGGCGCCGTTGTAGCCGCGCACGAGGACGGCGGCGGTGGGGGCGTTGGGGTCGCGGGCCGCCGCGGCGCCGCGCGCGGGCTCGGACTCCACCTGGACGCGGATCTGCTCGAGGCGGCCGAGGTGCCCGCCGACCTTCGAGTAGTAATGACGAATCCAGACGCCCAGCCCCATGAGGACCGCGATCACGGCCGCCGAGGCGCAGACGCCTTCCTTGAGGTGGAGGACCAGCATGGAGACGACCACGATCGCCGAGAGGAGGAAGGCCAGGCTGTTCACGACGAGGCGGACGGGCCAGCTCGGCTCGCGCACCTTCAGGTGGTGGACGCACATCCCCAGCTGCGAGAGGAGGAAGGTCACGAAGACGCTGAAGGCGTAGATGATCATCAGCGTCTTGACGCTCCCGTTCGTGAGGATCACCGCGCCGACGGCCCCGCCGCCCACGAGGAGGATGCCGTTGGAGATCGTGAGCTGGTCGCTCAGGCGGCGGAACCAGCGGGGCACCCACGAGTCCACGGCCATGGAGGCCAGGACGCGCGGGCCGTCCACGTAGCCCGCCTGGGCGGCCACGAAGAGGAGCAGGCCTTCCGTGAGCAGCGTGAGCGGGACGAACCAGCCGGCGAAAGGAGTGCCGGCCGTGAGATTCTCCAGGAACACGGCGTTCAGAGTACGGCCCTTCTCGGGGACCGCATTGAACAGGAGGTAGCCCAGGATCAGGCCGCCCGAGGTGAAGGCCAGCGAGATTGCCATGTAGAGCATCGCCCGCTTCGCCGTGGCGACGCGCGGCTCGCGCAGGATCGGCACGGTGTTCGAGATCGCCTCGATGCCCGTGTAGGTGCCGGCGCCCACCGTGTAGGCGCCGATGAGCACGGCCGCCAGACCCCACCATCCCTGCGAGGATTGGATCCTGCCGGCCTCCTCGGCGGCCGTGGAGAACGCCGCCCCGGCGCCGGACATGCCCGTGAAGAGGGCCATGCCGATGGCCAGGACGTGGGTGACGAGGAAGCCGATGAAGATCGGCAGCAGGATCTTGATGGACTCCTTGAGCCCCCGCAGGTTGAGGACCAGGAGCACGACCATCACCCCCACCGTGACCCAGAGGTGATAAGGGCGCGCCCCCTTGAGGACGTTGAAGCTGAAGATGGCCTCCACGCCGCTGGCCATCGAGATCGCGATGGTGAGCGCGTAGTCGACGATGAGGGCGCAGCCGCAGAGGAGCCCGGGGTAGCGGCCCAGGGTCTTTGTGGCCACGATGTACGCCCCGCCGCCGCCCGGATAGGCCTCGATCGTGTTGTTGTATCCCGCCGTCAGGACCGCGACGGTCACGATGATGGCGATGATGAGGAACGGCGCCAGGGCGCGATGGGGGCCCAGCTCCTTGAAGAGTTCCTCAGGGCCGTAGCAGGAGGAGGAAAGGCCGTCAGCGCCGAGGCCCACCCAGGCCAGGAAGGCCGCCAGGGCCAGCTTCTCGAAGACGTGGGGATCGAGAGGGCTCTTGGGCTTGCCGAACAACAGCTCGCGAAGCGTCATGTCGGGCCCTGCGCGCTGCGGGCAAAAATCGCGCGGGACCGTCTCCGGCGCACGCCTGCGAGGTTAGCTGACGGGTTCGGGCAACCGGTTTGCCCTATCCCCCGGGTACAGCCCGGTGGGAATTCACCCCTACGACTTTGGGTCCCCCGCTCCCCCTCAGGCCATGAGCGAACCCACGGCGTTTGGGGGATTTGGCGTTAGGTGGGGTATTGTATCAAGGAAGGAGGGTCTTGTCAATCCCCCACACCTTGGAGATGCACTGTAAGATGCTTGAAATCAGCGTGATGCGTCGATGTTGTGGCTATGGCGCTTCGCGTAGGATTTCAAGGCGGACTCGGCCACCTTGGCGAGGGGGGCGTCGTGGCGATGGGCCGCCGCCTTCAGGTCTTCGAATTCGGGGGCTGCCTTGAGCACCTTGCCGTCCAAGGTGCCGACTTTGCACCGGATGTTCCCGAAGGGGGTGCTTATTTTCACCTCGTGGCGATGGAGCTTGGTGCGCTCCATGAGCGTCCGGCGCACGCCGAAGGTGGGGGTTTCCTTGAGCAGCGATTCCTCGACCGAAACCCGGCGGGAGGGGGGGACCAGGACCGAGACCTTGAGCCCTGGCCTGGATTTCTTCATCTGGATGGGCGTGGTATAGACGTCCACCGCCCCCGCCGCGAAGAGCTTCTCGAACAGGTATCCCACCAGCTCGCCCGAGACGTTGTCCAGGTTGGTCTCCACCAGGTAGATGGAGTCGCTTTCCTCGGGCTCGGTCGCGGTGCCCACCAGAAGCCGGGCCACGTTGGCGCGCTCCGGCAGGTCCCAGTCCCCCGCGCCGTATCCGGTGGCCTCCAGCGTCATCTCGGGGAAGCGGCCCGGCTCCTGCACCAGGGCCGCCAGGAGCGCCGCCCCCGTCGGGGTCAGCAGCTCCCGGTCGATGTCCAGGGGCACCACGGGGAATCCCTTGAGCAGCTCCATCGTCGCCGGTCCCGGATTCGGGAGGGTGCCATGGTGGGTGCAGATTTCGCCGCGCGCCACGGGCACCCGGGAGCAGTAGAGGCGCTCGACCCCCAGCAGGTGGAATCCCAGGCAGGAGCCCACGATGTCGACGATAGAATCGACCGCGCCCACCTCGTGGAACTCGACCTTGAGCGGGTCCATCCCGTGGATGCGTCCCTCGGCGCCGCCGAGCTTCTGGAAGACGCGGGAGGCGGTCTCCTTCACCGCGGCCGGAATACCGCTCTTCTTCAGCAATCCCAGGATGGCCTTCAGCGGGGTGTGGCGATGTCCGTGATCGTGGCCGACCTTCACGCTCACCTTCGTGGCGGCGATCGTGCCTTTCATGACTTTCCGGGCGGAGAGCGAGTAGCCCCTGAGAGGGAATTTCGAGAGCCCCCGCTTGAGCGCGGCGAGCGGCACGCCGGCGTCCACCAGCGCGCCCAGCGTGATATCCCCGCTCAGGCCGCAGAAGAGGTCCAGGTAGGCAATTTTCATGGTCAGGAGGTGGAGTGCCGCACGCGGATCGAGTCCCCGACCCGGGCCCCGGTGAGCGCGGAGGCGTTCCCCTTGTTCACGGAAATCTCCAGCGTGCCCGCGGACCCCGCGATCGCCAGGAGCGTCCCCTTCTTCGCCTCTGCGTACGACTGGGAGATCCTCTCGATCCGGTGCTTCCCGACCTTGACCTCGACCGTCCCGGCCTCGCTGAGATCGCCGGTGCCGATGTTGGTGACGATGTTCCCGAAGCGGTCGATGGAGACCACCTGGCCGAGGATCACGCCCTCCCGGGGGACCCGGGGCACGGGCGCGGAGATCTGCTCGAGGCGGCCCGCCTTGGGACCCAGCTTCGCCAGGGCGAGACCCTTGGAGAGGTGCCCCGCCACGGGGGCGAAGATGTCGCGCCCGTGGAAGGTGTTCGAAACGGGCTCGAGGAAGTACCGGGACTGCGTCACGCGCACCGAGCGGCGGATCCGGGACTCCTTCTGGAGGAAGCCCAGGAGCCCGTTGTCCGGGGCGAGGAAGGTGTAGCGGTCCGTCTGGAGGGCGACGATGGCGCGGTCGGTCCCCACGCCGGGGTCCACCACGGCGACGAAGACCGTTCCCCTGGGGAAGTAGCGGTAGGTGTTGGAGAGCAGGAAGTAGCCCTCGAGAATTCCCTGGGAGGGGACCTCGTGGGAGATGTCGATGATCCGGGCGTCCGGGTTGACCGAGAGGATCACGCCCTTCATCACGCCGACATAGTGGTCGCGGAGCCCGAAGTCGGTGAGAAGCGCCACCACGCCCGGGGCCTTGGCCATGCCCTCATTCAACACGAAGCACGGGGGGGCACAAAGAACTATGCGCCCTCTCGAACCGGTCGTTTCCCCGGGCCGGTCTCATCCGGCGGCGGGGCCGGCAGGTCGTCCAGAAGGCGCTTGAGGTCCGCGGGAACCCCGGCGCCGTGGGACTCGATTTCGTGCAATTCCGCCTCCCACAGCTTCACCAGGCCACGACCGGGCACGCCGATCTCGTGGAGGGTGACGGGGACCTGATGAGCGCCGCGGCTGCAAGGCTGGGCCGGGGACCGGTAGGGCATGGACCAGAAGAAGGGCAGCCCGGCCTCCTCGTGCTCCCGGCGCAGGCGGTCCTGGACCTTGTACCGGTCCGGCCCGGCTTCCAGGATCGCCCTCTCGAGAAGGTCGGGGAGCGCGTGGATGCGGGAGACAAGGTCCATCGCCCGGGACTACGGCTCGGTGACCACCGAGTACTCGCGCTTCTTCTTCCCGCCCTTCTGCGGGGGCGGGTCCTTGGGGACGTACTTGAGGTCGGCCTGGCACTTGGAGCACTTCCCGGAGAAGGCTTCCTTCACGTCGCACTTGGCGCAGACGAATTTTGGGACGCGCTCGACCTTCGTGAGCTCGGTCTTCTTTGCGAGCTTCCAGATCGCCTCGGTCCTCCCGAGGACCTCGTCCGGCGCGCCCAGGAGGACGAGGACATCCGAGCCCCGGTGCTCGAGGAATCCGCCGTCCTTGAACGAGAGCGGCTTGCCCTCCTCGGCCTCCGCGGCCGTGCCCCGCTGCTTCTTGAGGACCTTGGCGTACGCGTCGTGGAACTCCTTTGCGTCCTCCTCGCTGTCCCAGGTGGAGACCCAGACGATGGCCGTCTTCTTCTTCCCGTCCTCGAACGCCACGTAGCGGTCGCCGTCCCATCCGGCGGCGGCCTTCGCGGGGAGGGGGCTCTCCTCGCCGAGCGCCTCGCGGAGCATCAGCTCCACGACGAACTCGCCATGCACGTTCTGGAGCGTCTCCTTCCAGCCTCCGCCGAAGACCGCGGCAAGGCCGGGGAGGGAGACGAGCGTGGGGTTGTCGCGCTTCTCCGCGTCGAGATACTTCTCGGGGTGGAGGATCTGCTCGCTGGAGAGGGGGAGGTCCTCGAAAAGCTTGGACGTGCTCTTGAGCGAGCCGCCGTTCTTGTTGACGTACGCGAGGACGAAGTCGGTGCCGTGCCCATAGGGGAAGGTGAGGGTCTGCTTGAGGTAGTTGGGCAGCTCGTTGGCCTTCCCGGGGAGGTCGCCCTTCTTCAGGAGCTCGTTGTACTTGGGGATGAGCGTCTTGAAGAGGCCCTTGAAGCCGTACTTCCAGCCCACGCAGGAGGCGTCGCCCTCGATGACGCCCTTGAGGGCCATGATGAGGTCGTCGTTCGTCTCGTCCTCGAGGGGGAGGGTGGAAAGTTCGTAGTGCTGGTCCTGCGCCGCGTGGGTGAGTTCGTGGACCAGGGTCACGGCCTCGAGGTCGATCCCCATGGACTTGAGCTGGGCGCCCTCCTCGGCCTCCTCATCGCCGGGCTTGATGAGCCGGAGCTCCTTGGTCTCGAGGTGGTAGAAGCCGGCGATGGAGCCGCCGTAGAGGTCCATGAGCGCCTGCAGGAGGTCCATGT
>JAHFOZ010000571.1 GCA_023261405.1 Planctomycetota bacterium | reverse complement strand
CCGCGCTCAGGCCTGAGCGCGGGTCCCACAATGGGACCGTGGCCTCCGCGGGGGATCGGCTGTGCCCTTCCCGGACCCCAGCTGAGCCGCGCCGCGGCGACATGGGTCCTTATCGGCGGGGGGGTGGAATTCCTGAAGTATATTTACAAAATACATTTTATAACATCACGTCCCACAAGCCCCTGGGGTTCCCCGTGACAGGGGTAGACCCGAGGGAGTGGTTCGGGGAACAAAGCAGTCGGAGTGTTTTGTTCCTGGGCAGGAACCAGACGGAGTGGTTTAGGCCTGGGTATTGAGCAGGGCCTTGAGGCGGCGGATCGCCGCAGCAGGGGTGGGACTGACCGTGAACAGGCGCGGCCCGTAGAGGAAGCCCTCCCGGCCCATCTGTCGCTCCCAGGCCAGGAACTTCGCAAAGTAGCCGCGGACGTTGACGACGAGGACGGGCAGGTCGAGAAACCCCGTCTGCTTCAGGGTAAGGAGGTCCCCCAGCTCATCCAGGGTCCCGTACCCGCCAGGGAAGACCACCGCCGCGTCCGCCCCCCGGAAGAGGGCCGCCTTCCGGCCCGAGAAGGTCCTCAAGGCCTTCATGGACCCCATCCCCCGGTGGCGAATGCCCCAGAACTTCCTCAGGATCACACCCTCCACCCTCCCCCCCGCCCCCAGCGACCCGTCCGTGGCCGCCCCCATCACCGACCGGCCTGACCCACCCCCCGTCCGAAGCACCCACCCCTCCCCGGCCACCCGCCTGCCGAACTCCCGGGCGGCCCGGGAATAGGCCGTCTCACCCCGATCCGCCGACCCGCCCGCCAGGAAGACCGTGACCATGCGAAAATCATAGCGGCTGTCGATTCCGTGTCGACGTTTTCCGCTCTGCCCCCTCTACAGGGTCGGAGCCGGGCGTCAGAAGACCCGACCCGTGAGGGACATGTATATGTGGAATGCGATCCTCATCCTCCTCTCCGGCGATGACTTTGCCAACCTTGCGGCCGACAAGGACCCCGACCGCCGAGTCCAGGCCATCGAGTCCCTCCGCCCGCCCAAGGACCCCGTCGCCGTCCGCGCCCTCCTCCCCCTGCTGGCGGACGAACACCCCAAAGTGCGCTGGCGCGCCCTCCGGGCCCTGATCGAGGGGGGCCCCGCTCTTGTCCGCGATCCGCTGATCAAGACCGGCCTCCGCAGCTCCTCCCCCCTCCTCCGCCAGGGGGCCTGCGAGGTCCTCGGGGAACTTCGTGACCGGGACGCCCTCCCCGAGCTCGTCGAGCGTCTCCATGACCCCGACCCGCGCGTCCGGGGCGCCGCCACCTCCGCCCTCGGCCTCATCGGAGACCCCTCTTCCGCCCCACCCCTGATCGCCGCCTTCCGCATGGACCACGACTGGCCCCTCCGGGCCGCCGCGATCGAGTCCCTGGCCCGCCTCTCCCCGGAATCCCTGCCGGAGCTCCTTCCGGAAGCCTCAACCGATTCCCACTATCAGGTCCGGCTGGTGGCGGCCGAACTCGCCCCCACGGCCGCGCTGGCGGGCGACCGCGACTGGAGGGTCCGCGCCGCCGCCGTGGAAGGCTGCCTCAAGACCCGCGACCGGGACGCCGTGGACCTCCTCGTGGAGCAGTTCGGGAAGGAGACCGGCCGCCTCCGCTGGGACTGCTTCCGGGCCCTCCAGGACCTCACCGGGAAAGATCTCGCGCTCGACGCCGGCCACTGGCGCTCCTGGTGGCAGGCCAACCGCGCGACCTTCGAGGTCCGCCCCGCCGGCGCCAGGGGCCTCCCGGCGATCGCGGGCACCCAGGCCGCTTTCTTCGAGATCCCCATCCTCTCCAACCGGATGATCTTCGTGCTCGACCTCTCGGGCTCCATGCGCGAGCCGTCCCCGAAGGGCGGGACGAAGCTCGACGTCGCGAAAACCGGGATGACCGCGACGCTGCGCTCGCTCGGGACCGACGTCCGCTTCGGCATCCTGGGCCTGGGCTGCGACGCGGACGGCAAGTTCACGAAGCGGGAGGAGAAGACCTGGCAGCGCCGCCTCGCCCTGTACCCGGCCTCCCCGCCGGCCCGCGCGGACGCCGAGCGCTTCGTGCGCGGCCTGGAGGCGCGCGGCTGGACGAACCTCTACGACGGCCTCGAGGCGGCGATGAACGACCCCGACGCGGACACGATCTTCCTCTACTCCGACGGCGGCGCCTCGAAGGGCACGTTCGTGGCCTCGGGCGAGATCCTCGCCCAGCTCCGCCGCCTGAACCGGTTCCGCAAGATCGTGATCCACACGGTGGAAGTGCCGGGCGAGAAGAACCCCGAGGACAACCGCCGCCTCCTGGAGAAGATCGCCGCTTCGACGAAAGGGACGTCCCGGCTTGCATCGGGAAAGTGAACCAAGCAGGCTACGTGCACGGCGGGAGGCCGGTTCCTTTTGCACCCGGGCGGCGGGGCGCGTAGAATCAACCCCGATGGCCACGCGGAGCATCCCGATCCTCACCGACGAGCAGCTCATCCAGCTCCTGAAGAAGGGCGACCGGAAGGCCGGAGACTCGCTGGTCCTGCGGCACAACCGGCTCGTCGCGCGCGCCGTCTACGAGGTGGTGCGCGACCTCACGGCCGTCGAGGATCTCATCCAGGAGATCTTCATGAAGGCCTTCCGCAAGGTGAACCTCTACGACCCGGAGCAGGGCAAGTTCACGGTGTGGCTCACCACGGTGGCGCGGCACGAGGCCATCAACCATCTCCGCCGCATGAAGCGCTCGCGGCACGTCTCGCTCGAGGACACCGCGCCCGAGGGCGGCTTTTCACCCATCGAGCGCCCCAGCCAGCAGGCCTCGAAGAAGGAGACCTGGGGGCGGGTGATCGACGCCATCCACAACCTGCCCGACCCCGCGCGCACCATCCTCGTGAAGCGCATCCTCGAGTCCAAGCCCTTCGACCAGATCGCCAAGATCCTCATGCAGCCCGTGGACACCGTCAAGACGATCTACTACCGGAACACCGAGGCGCTGCGCAAGAAGCTCGGCATCCCCGGCCTCTGATCCTTCCACGTTCCCCACAAATCCTTTGTCTTCGCCC
>JAHFOZ010000135.1 GCA_023261405.1 Planctomycetota bacterium | reverse complement strand
CGACGCGCAAGAAGCCGCCTGGCACCCAGGGACTTGACGACCTCAACCCCGAACAACGCAAAGCCGTCCTCCAGACCGAGGGGCCCGTGCTCGTCCTCGCGGGGGCCGGGACGGGCAAGACCCGCGTCATCACCCGGCGCATCGCCCACCTCCTCGCGCAGGGTGTTGCCGCGCGGAACGTCCTGGCCGTCACCTTCACCCACAAGGCCGCCCGCGAGATGCGCGAGCGCGTCGCCGCCCTCGTCGGAACCGCCGCCGCGAAGGAGCTCACGGTCAGCACCTTCCACTCCTTCTGCCTCCGCCTCCTCCGCGCCCATCCCGGGACCGCCGGCCTCCACCCGCGCTTCACGATCTGCGACGAGTCCGACCAGCTCAGCTCCGTCAAGAACGCCCTCCGCGACCTCCGCATCGCCGAGGCCACGGTCCACCCCAAGGCCGCCCTCTCGAAGATCTCCCTCTTCAAGAACCGCTGCATGAGCCCCGCGCAGGCCCTCGACCAGGCCGTCGACGACTACGACGAGCTCGTCGCCCGCGCCTACGCCTCCTACGACGCCCACCTCCGCCGCTCCCGCTCCGTGGATTTTGACGACCTCCTCCTCCTGAGCGTCCGGCTCCTTGAAGGGGACGCCGACGCGCGGAAAAGGCTCCAGGACCGCTACCGCCACCTCCTCGTGGACGAGTACCAGGACACCAACGCCCCCCAGTACGAGATCCTCCGCCTCCTCGCCGGGACGCGCCGCAACGTCTGCGTCGTCGGGGACGATGACCAGTCCATCTACGGCTGGCGCGGCGCCGACGTCCGGAAGATCCTCGAGTTCGGCCGCGATTTCCCCGGCGCCTTCGTCGTGCGACTGGAGACCAACTACCGCTCCACCCAGGCGATCCTCGACGCCGCCAACGCCGTCATCCGCAACAACCGCTCGCGCCACGAGAAGGCCCTCCGCACCACCGAGGGCCCCGGCGAGCCGGTCCGCATCCTCGAGACCCACGACGAGGAGCATGAATCCGAGTTCGTCGTCGACGAGATCGTCCGCGATGTCCGCGCCGGGCGCGCGAAGTTCGGAGACTGCGCGATCCTCTTCCGCACCGCCGTCCAGCCCCGGCCCTTCGAGGCCCGCCTCCGCGCCGCCCGCGTCCCCTACGAGCTCGTGGGCGGGATGTCCTTCTTCGACCGCAAGGAGGTGCGCGACGTCCTCGCCTTCGCCCGCCTCGCCGCCAACCCCGACGACGAGCCCTCCCTCCTCCGCGTGATCAACGTCCCCGCCCGCGGCATCGGCAAGGGCACGATCGACAAGGTCCTCGACGCCGCCACGCGCGAGGGCATCTCCGCCGGGGCCGCGTTCGAGCGCGCCGCCGGGCTCCCCCCCGAGGCGGTCGCCGCGTTCCACTCCCTCCGCCGGGTCCTCGGCGACGCCGCCGCGCGCATCCCCGCCGTCGGCCTCCCGCAGGCCCTCCGCGAGATGGTCCTCGCCGTGCGCTACACGGTCGAGCTCGACCGCTGCTACCCGGACGCCCTCCAGCGCCAGGCCCGCTGGGCCGCGGTGGAGGAGGTCTTCAACATCGCCGAGAACCACGCCCGCCGCACGCCCGGCGCCACGCTCGACGGCTTCCTCGAGGAGGTCGCCCTCTCCGCGGAGGACACCCGCGAGGAGCCGGGCGAGGAAAAGCACCGCGACGTCGTCACCCTGATGACCCTCCACGCGGCCAAGGGTCTCGAGTTCCCCCGCGTCTACCTCGTGGGGGCCGAGGAAGGGCTCCTCCCCCACCAGCGCTCCGTGGCCGAGAACACGGTCGAGGAGGAGCGGCGCCTCATGTACGTGGGCATCACCCGCGCGCGGCGGCACCTCACGATCACGCGCGCGAAGACCCGCGCGAAGTACGGGCGGCGAGAGTCCTGCCTCCCCTCGCGTTTCCTCTTCGAGATCAAGGGCGAGACCCCTCCGTTTGCCTTGCCTGCCCCGCCGGCTCTCCCCGCCCTGCCCTCCGCAGCTTCAGCGAAGGAGGGGCCCCCGCGCCCCAGGCGCCGCAAGAAGTAGACTCCACGCCCCCCTTGCGGTAGGAATGGGGGCCATGCAGATCCCCAGCCTTCGCGTCGACGGGAAGATCGCCCTCGTCACCGGCACGGGCTCCGGCCTCGGCCGCGCCATCGCGATCGGCCTCGCCCAGGCGGGTGCCGACCTCGCCCTCACCGAGCTGCCCGACAAGCTCGCGCTGGCCGAGGAGACCGCCGCCGAGGCGCGCAAGGCCGGCCGCCGCGCGATCGTCGTCCCGCTCGACGTCCTGCGCCTCCCCTCCATCGACGAGTGCGTGGACCGGACTCTCGACGGTCTCGGCCGCATCGACATCCTCGTCAACAACGCCGGCGTCAACGTCCCGAAGCTCGCGGTGGACGTGACCGAGGCGGACTGGGATCGCGTGCTCGACGTGGACCTGAAGGGCGTCTTCTTCACGACGCAGGCCGTGGCGAGGAAGGCGATGATCCCGCGGGGCTCCGGGAAGATCGTGAGCATCGCCTCGCAGATGGGCGTGGTCGGATACCGGCACCGCGCCGCCTACTGCTCGGCGAAGGCGGGCGTGATCAACCTCACGCGCGTGCTGGCCTTCGAATGGGCGGGGCACGGGATCACGGTCAACGCCGTGGCACCCACCTTCATCGAGACGCCGCTCACCCGGCCGATGTTCGAGGACCCGGCTTTCAAGGAGGACGTGCTCCGGCGCATCCCGCTCGGCCGCCTCGGAAAGCCGGAGGACGTCGCGGGCGCCGTGATCTACCTCTCGAGCCCGGCGGCGGACCTGGTCACCGGCCACACCCTCCTTGTGGACGGCGGCTGGACGGCCGTCTGATCCGTGGGATAGAATGGGCCCTGAATGACCGAAGCCCGGAAGTCGTTCACCCTCACCATCCGCGCGCGCATCATCTTCATGAGCGTGCTCCTCGTCTCCCTCACGGCGGGGGCGCTGGGCATCCAGCAGCACACTCTGGCGCAGGAGCGCGAGGCGATCGCGAAGCAGCGTTCTGCGCTCCAGAGGCTCAAGGACCTCACCGCCATCTTTCGCGAGTTCGGCAAGTTCCGGAATTCGTCCTTCGACATGGCCCTCACCCGCCGCAAGGAATCGAGGTCCGATGCCGAGGCCGCCCAGGAGCGATTGGCGGGACACCTGCAGCCATTCCTCTCCACCGACAGGAGCTGGGCCGATGCCCTCCAGCGCCACCTCTCCGCGATTTCGGCCGGACTCCGGCAGGCCGTAAGGCTTTACGAGGGGGGCGATACGGACCAGGGCAATGCCGCGGTCGCCGGCTGTGGCCAGGCCATCCAGGAAGCCGGCCAGCTCATCGAGGATTCAATCAGCAGCCAGCAGATCCTGGCGGAGGCGGCCGGAAAGAGCGTCGAGGAGATCGGGGAGAGCGCCACCCGGACCTCCCTTCTGCTCCTGGTCATCTCGACCCTCCTGGGGATCCTCCTGGCCCTGGCCACCCTCCGCTCCTTCTCCGCTCCCCTGGCCCGGATGTCCCGTGCGGTCGCGGTCTTCGGGACCGGCGACTTCACGGTCAAGGTGGAGAGCGGCACCGGGGACGAGTTCGGCCAGCTTACGGACGTGCTCCGGGCCATGCAGCGCGACCTCCGGACCGCGGTGGGCTCGATCTCCCAGAACGCGATGGCCCTCTCCGAGGCCTCCCGGAGGCTCACCGCGGTGGCCGAGCAGATGAGCGCCAATGCCGAGGAGACCTCCGCCCAGATCTCGAGCCTCGCCGCCTCGAGCGAGCAGGTGAACCGGAACCTGGACGCCGTCGCCGCCTCGGCCCAGGAGATGAACACGAGCATCCGCTCCATCGCGGTCGATGCCGGGGAAGCCGGGAAGACGGCGCAGGGCGCCGTCTCGATCGTGGAGGCGGCGAACGGAAGGATCTCCGCGCTCGGGCAGAGCGGCGTGGAAATCGGCAACGTCATCAAGATCATCACCTCGATCGCCGAGCAGACCAACCTGCTGGCCCTCAACGCCACCATCGAGGCCGCCCGCGCCGGCGACGTCGGCCGCGGCTTCGCCGTCGTCGCGGGCGAGGTCAAGGACCTCGCGCGCCGGACCGGGAAGGCCACCGACGAGGTCCGCTCCCGGATCGAGGTCATCCAGGCGGGCACCCAGGCCTCCGCGGAATCCATGGGGTCGGTGACCGAAATCATAGGGAAGATCCGCGCCCGGCAGGAGACCATCGGCATCTCCGTGGAGGAGCAGACGGCCACCACGCGGGAGATCACCCGCATGTTCGGCGAGATGGCCCGCACGAGCTCCGAGATCTCCCGGAACCTGACGGGCGTGGCCCAGGCGGCCCGGAGCACGTCGGAGGGGGCGGCGGAGGCGCGCAAGGCCGCCGACGCCCTCGCCGCCCTGGCCTCCGCGCTCATGGAGTCCATCAGCCGGTTCAAGTGGTGAGCGACGTGTTGCGACCCCTCGCCCTGCTCCTCCTGGTCTCCGCCGGGGCCCAGGACACGCTGCCTCCCGCGGCGGCCCGAACCGTGGACTTCGAGAAGGACGTCCGCCCTCTCCTCGAAGCCCGCTGCTTCCGCTGCCACGGACCACAGAAGCAGAAATCAGGTCTCCGCCTCGACCGGCGCGGCGCCGCTCTCCGGGGCGGAGACAACCACGGGCCCGCCATCCGCCCCGGCCGCGGCGCCGAGAGCGCGATGCTGCGGCTCGCCGCCGGTCTCGAGAAGGACACGATCATGCCCCCCGAGGGGAAGCGCCTCAGCGCGGAGGAGATCGGGCTGCTCCGCGCGTGGATCGACCAGGGCGCCCCGGGACTCGAGGACGCCTCCCCGTCCGAACTCCACTGGTCCTTCCGCCCGGTCGTCCGCACCGAGCCGCCCGGGGTCTCCCGGAAGGACTGGCCGCGGAACCCCATCGACCGGTTCATCCTGGCGCGCCTCGACCGGGAGAAGCTCGCCCCGTCCCAGGAAGCGGACCGCCGCACCCTCCTCCGCCGCCTCTCCTACGACCTCACGGGACTCCCCCCGACGCCCGCCGAGGCCGACGCCTTCGCCGCCGATGCCGACCCTCAAGCCTTCGAAAAGCTCGCCGAGCGGCTCCTCGCCTCGCCCCGCCACGGCGAGCGCTGGGCGCGCCACTGGCTGGACATCGTCCGCTTCGCCGAGAGCCACGGGTTCGAGATGAACCAGGTGCGTTCCAACGCGTGGCCCTACCGCGACTACGTCATCCGCGCCTTCAACGACGACAAGCCCTACGACCGCTTCGTCCGAGAGCAGCTCGCCGGCGACGCCCTCGGGGCCGACGAGGCCACCGGCTTTCTCACCGGCGGCCCCATGGACCAGGTGAAGAGCCCCGACATCGCCCTCACCCTCCAGCAGCGCATGGACGAGCTTCACGACATGGTGAGCACCACAGGCAGCACCTTCCTCGGCCTCACCGTGGGATGCGCCCGTTGCCACACCCACAAGTTCGACCCGATCCCGCACGCCGACTACTACGCGCTCCAGGCCTGCTTCGCCGGTGTCCAGCACGGCGAGCGGAACCTCAAGCCGCCGGACCACGACGCGAGGACGGCGCGGGCCGATGCCCTGCGCGCCGAGCTCCGCGGCGTGGAGCGCGAGCTCGACCGCCTCGAGCCGCTCGCGCGGCCGCTCAAAACCCTCGTGCTCGACGAGGAGGCGCCCGGCACGAAGGACCTTGTCCCCCCCGCCGGAAATGCGAAGTGCCGCGCCGGCTCCGGCCGCGGCGAGCTCGATGACGCGACCAACGCGAACGTCGGACGCTCCTACCGCTGGTGGAACGCCGCGGCGGGCCAGGAGGTCTTCGCGTGGACCCCCGGCGCGGCCGGGCGCTTCCGCGTCTGGGTCTCCTGGGGCTGCGGCTGGGACACGCACAGCGAGGACGCCCGGTACGCGCTCGACGGCCGCGAGATCCTGCGCGCCGACCAGCGGCGCTTCGCCGACGGCACGGGCGACCCGCCCGGCGCCCCCCTCTGGAGCGGCTTCCGCGACGCCGGGGTGCACGAGTTCGCCGCCTCGAGCCGCCTCGTCCTCGGCGGCGGGAGCCGCGCCGCCCCGGTCACCGCGGACGTGGTCATCCTCCAGGAGGAGGGCGCCGAATCCCCGGCGCTCCGCGCGTCCGTGAGGACCGGCAAGAACACGGACCGCTTCGCGCCCGTCCCGGCCCGCTTCCTCCGGTTCACCGTGAACGCCACCACCCAGCTCGAACCCTGCATCGACGAGCTCGAGGTCTTCACCGCGGAAGACGCCCCGCGGAACGTCGCGCGGGACGCGGGCCTCAGCGCCTCGAGCAGCCTGCCCGGGCACGAGATCCATCAGCTGGCTCACCTCACGGACGGTCGCTACGGGAACAGCTGGAGCTGGATCTCGAACGAGCGCGGCCGCGGCTGGGTCCGCCTGGAGTTCAAGGAGACGGTCACGATCGACCGCGCGGTCTGGAGCCGCGACCGCGAGGAGGTCCCCCGCTACAACGACCGCCTGGCCACCGACTACACGATCGAGGTCTCGCTCGACGGCGCGGAGTGGCGCACGGTTGCCTCCTCCGCCGACCGCCTGCCCGCGCGCCTCGCGGAGGTGAAGCCCCGGCCCCCGGGCGCGGAGCCGCTCCTCAGGAAGCGCGCAGGGCTGGAGGGCGGAATCCGGGAGATCCTCGCGTTCCCCAAGGTCTATGCCGGAAAGTTCGAAAAGCCGGGCCCCACCCACCTCCTGCACCGGGGCGATCCGCTGCAGAAGCGGGACCTCGTCACGCCCGGCGGGCTCTCTTCCTTCGGCGCGACGCTCTCGCTCCCCGCCGGCACCGAGGAGCAGCAGCGGCGCCTCGAGCTCGCCCGCTGGATCACGGACCCCGCCCATCCCCTGACGGCGCGCGTGATCGCCAACCGCCTCTGGCAGCACCACTTCGGCACGGGGATCGTGGACACGCCGAGCGACCTCGGCGTGAACGGCGGGCGCCCCACCCACCCGGAACTCCTCGACTGGCTGGCCTCCGAGCTCGTCGCGAACGGGTGGAGCCTCCGCCACCTCCACCGCCTCATCGTCACCTCGGCCGCCTACCGGCAGGCGGGGACGCCGCGCGCGGAGGCGCTCCGCGTCGACGCCGGCACCCGTCTCCTCTGGCGGTATCCCCCGCGGCGTCTCGAGGCCGAGGCGCTCCGGGACTCCATCCTCGCCGTGAGCGGAAAACTGGACCTCAAGATGGGCGGCCCCGGCTTCGATCTCTTCGAGCCGAACACGAACTACGTGAAGGTCTACACCCCGAAGAGGAAATTCGGCCCCGAAGACTTCCGCCGCATGGTCTACCAGTCCAAACCGCGGATGCAGCTGGACGACGTCTTCGGGGCCTTCGACTGTCCCGACGCGGGCCAGATCGCGCCGCGCCGGACCAGTTCCACCACGCCCCTGCAAGCGCTCAACCTGATGAACAGCGCGTTCCTCACGGACCAGGCCGGCTTCCTGGCGGATCGCGTCCGCTCCGAGGCGGGCGACGGACTTCCCGCCCAGATAGACCGCGCCTTCCTCCTCGCCTTCCAGCGCCGGCCGGACGCTGAGGAGGCACGCGCGGCGGAGGCCCTTGTCCGCGCACACGGTCTCGCCGCGCTCGCCCGCGCGCTCCTCAACGCCAACGAATTCGTGAGCGTGTTCTGATGGACCTCTCCCCCGCCGGGCGCCGCCTCCTGGACCGGCGCCGCTTCCTCGAGATCGGGGCCACCGGCCTCGGGAGCGTGGCGCTCTCCGCGCTCCTCGCGGAGGCCCAGGAGAATACGCCGATCCGCCCCGTCGTCGACCCCTCCGCGCCCCTGGCGCCGAGGACGCCCCACGCTACGGCCCGGGCCACGAAGGTCCTCATGATCTTCTGCTCGGGGGCGCTCAGCCACGTCGACACGTTCGACTACAAGCCCGAGCTCGTGAAGCGGAACGGCCAGCCGATGCCCGGCGCGGACAAGCTGGTCACCTTCCAGGGCGAGCAGGGAAACCTGGTGGGGCCGCTGTGGCCGTTCAAACCGCGCGGCGGGAGCGGGAAGATGGTCTCGGACCTGCTCCCCTGCCTCGCCGAGCTGGCCGACGAGATGTGCTTCATCCACTCGATGACGGCCCGGAGCAACACGCACGGTCCCGCGGAGAACCAGATGAGCACCGGGTTCACGCTCGAGGGCTACCCGGGGATCGGCTCCTGGGTCTCCTACGCGCTGGGCTCCGAGTGCGCCGACCTCCCGGCCTTTGTCGCGATCCCCGACCCGCGCGGAGTGCCCCAGGTGGGCTCCAATCACTGGAACTCGGCCTTCCTCCCGGCGGTCTTCCAGGGGGCCGCCTTCAGCGCCGACAAGCCGATCCCGAACCTCGCGCGGCCGCCGGGCATCGACGCCTCGAACGACGCGGCGGTCCGGGATTTCCTCAAGGTGCTGAACGAGCGGCACCTCGAGCGCCATCCCGGCGACGCGCAGCTCGCCGCGCGCATCGCGTCGTACGAGATGGCCGCCCGGATGCAGCTCCGCGCCGCCGAGGTGGCCGACCTCTCGGGCGAGAGCCCCGCGACGCGGGCGATGTACGGCACGGAGGATGCGAACAGGACCCGGGCGGGCTTCGCCCGCAACTGCCTCCTCGCGCGGAGGTTGCTGGAACGCGGCGTCCGTTTCGTCCAGCTCTTCAACGGGGCCTACGCGATGGGGGAGGGCGTGGGCAACTGGGACGGACACAAGACGATCAAGACCCAATACGGCGTCCACGCCCCGATCCTCGACCGCCCTTGCGCGGCGCTGCTGCGCGATCTCCGGGCCCGCGGGCTCCTCGAGGACACGCTCGTGGCGTTCGTCACCGAGTTCGGCCGCATGCCCACCTTCCAGAAGGGAGCGAACGGCCGCGACCACAACCCTCAGGGCTTCACGGTGTGGCTCTCCGGCGCGGGCGTGAAGGCGCCCTTCAGCTACGGCGCCACGGACGAGTTCGGCCACAAGGCGGTGGACCACGTGGCGACGATCTACGACCTCCATGCCACGATCCTGCACCTGCTGGGCCTGGACCACGAGCGCCTGAGCGCCTACCACAACGGCATCGAGCGCCGCCTCACGGACGTCCACGGCCACGTGATCCGCGACGTGCTCGCTTAAGGCCCGGTTGTTCGAACCTTCCGGCCCCGCCTTCGTTCGTATCCCCGGGTGACCGACGACGAACGCGACCTCTGAGGTAGAGCATGCTCATCCTCCTTTTTGCGCTCTTCATCCCGCACGCGGCCCAGGACGAACGGGATTCCGCCGCCGCCCTCGTGTCGGCCGAGAGGACGGCCCGGGGGAAAATCGAGAAGCTCTCCAAGGCGGGGCCGGACGCGGAGAACGATCTCCTGGATGCACGGCTCGATCTCGCGCATCTCGTGCTGCGGCGGGCCCGGCTCGCTCCGGCGGCCGGCCCGCAGCGCCGGGACCTCCTCGAGCAATCCCGCGCCCTCTTCCTGGACTTCCAGTTTTGGGCCAGCGGGAGGCCCCTCGAGTACGAGGGAATGCTCGGCGAGGCGGAGTGTTCATTCGAGTCGGGCGAATTCGCCCGCGCCGTGGCCAAGCTGAGCCAGGTCAACGGACTCAAGAACCGCCTTGAGAAGGCGAAGATCCCGCGGACAGAATATCACGACGATCTTCTCGGCCGTGCGGCTGTCGCCCTGGCGCGGGCGCTCAACGCGCAGGGACGGCCGGGAGAAGCCAGGACCTGGATCGAGCAGGCGCGGCCCGGGCTGAAGGGCTTAACCCTCACGGCCCTCCTCCTGGAGAAGGTGGACTCCCTGACGCTCCTCAAGGACAAGGCCGGCGCCGCAGCGACGCTCACGGAACTCATCCGGAACGCCCCGGCCGGGCCCGAGAGGTTCCTCCTCTCGGAGAAGCTCCAGGCCCGGTCCGCGGATCTTCCCCTGTCGCCCGACGCGCTCCTGGCGGCAGCGGAGTGGATGCAGCCCCGCCCTGCCCTGGTCCTCCTGCGAAAGGCCGCGGAAGCCTGCAGGACGGACGCCGACCGCGCGCGCCACGGACCCGTGATCCTCTATCGGCAGGCGGAGGCGCAGCAGGCGCTCAAGCACGACCGCGAGGCCGCCCACCTCTTCCAGGAGGTCTTCACCCGTTACCCCGCGCACGCGCTCGCCGAGGCTGCGGGCCTCGAGGCCATCGGGATCCTGGAGACCGAGGCGGCGCGGTCCGGCGACCCGCGGGACGCCGAGGCGAAGGAGAAGCTGCTCGACGCGGTCCTGGGCCGCGGGGTGCGAGGCGCGGCGGGCGGGGTCCTCAAGTACTTGAAGGCCCAGGGTCTCGAGCGCTCGGGAAAGCGGAAGGAAGCAGCCCAGCTCTACCTCGAGGTGGACGATTCATCGAAGCCCTACGAGAAGGCCCTCCTCTCGGCCGGCCACTGCCTCCGCGCGGACGGCACCGGGGCCTGGCGGCGGGGCCCGCGGACCGAAGCGCTGCGCGCGGACGTCAGGGCCCGGCTCGCGGCCGCGGAGGCGCCCCTCCTAAAGCTCCTCGAAAGAAACCCCGTTGAGGCGCAGGCGATCACCGCGCGGAACGAACTCGCCCTCCTCTACCTTCACGAGACCGTGGGCCGTGCCGAGGACGGGCTCAAGCAACTCGCCCTCGTCGAGCCCCGCCTGCCGCAGGACGACCCGAGGGTTGCGGACCTGCTCCTGATGCGCGTCCAGGCCGAGCTCGCGCTCGATCGGATGCCGGAGGCGACTAAAGGGCTTGATGCGCTCCTCAAGAGATTCCCCGACTCCCGCGCGGCCACGGAAGGCTGTCGGTCCGTGGCGATCCGCCTCCACGAGAGGATCGCGAAGGAAGCGTCACCGGCGGAAGAGGACCTGCGCCGCATGGCGCGGTACTACGCAAAGTGGCTCGCGGGCCCCGTCGTGACCCCCCGGGATGCCGCCTCGATCGCCGAGGCGCTCTTCCTGGCCGCCGTGCGCCTGAACGGGAACGCCTGCAGCGTCTTCGACCTCCGCGGCCGCCCCGTCCGCGACCGTGCGACGTGGGAGGAAGCCGCCTTCGCCGCCGCGCTCGTGGTGGACGGCCCTCTCGCGGCGACCGCGGAGGGCGATCGTCTCCGGGCCATGGCGCGGCTGGCCCGCTGCCACACCTTCACCGCCGCCGATTCGGCCGGGTGGGATCAGGCCAAGGCCGCCTATGATCGGTGCGTCAAGGAGTCCAAGCTCCTTCGCGAGGACGGCA
>JAHFOZ010000570.1 GCA_023261405.1 Planctomycetota bacterium | reverse complement strand
AGGTCGCGCGTGAGAGAGGCGTAGGCCAGCCGGAGCCCGCCCCCCGTCCCGAGGACCGTCCGCTCGAAGGAGATCTTCACCTGAAGCTCCGGCGGCGGATGGGCCGCGAGGTAGTCCGTGAACAACTGCGCCTTGTGCCCAAGGCAGAGGATCACGGTCTTCGCGCCCGCCTTCCGGACCTGCTCGAAGAGATGCTCGAGGAAGGGCTTCCCGGCGACGGGGACGAGGACCTTGGGGACGTCGGTCGTGACCGGGGCCAGGCGGGTCCCCTGACCCCCCGCCAGGATCACGACGTCGACGTCGGCGAGCGTTTCAGGCATTGCCGTAGGGGTTGGGCCGGAGGATCCGATACGCCCGGAGGAGTTCCCGGATGCCGTGGTCGAGGGAGTGGAGGGGCTTGAACCCCGTGCGCTCGACCTTCTCGTTGGAGACGATGTAGTCCCGCTTGTCGGGATCCTCTCCCACCGGGGCCTCGCTGAACGAGAACTTCGGCACGTGCTGCTGGATCTTCCGGCACAGCTCCAGCTTCGAGAGGTTGGCGTCGCTCAGGCCCACGTTGTAAGGGCCGCCCTTCATCGCCTCGAAATTCGCCATCCCGTGAAGAAACACGCGCGTGACGTCGCGGATGTGGATGAAGTTGCGCTTGAAGTGGGCCTCGTAGAGGACCACGAACCCGTCCCGGAGGGCGCGCCACACGAAATCGTTCACCAGCAGGTCCATCCGCATCCGTGGAGAGACGCCGAAGACGGTGGCGAGGCGGAAGGAGATGGAGTTCCCGGCGTCGAGCACCGCCTTCTCGGCCTGGACCTTGGTCTCGCCGTAGAGGGAGATGGGGCGGAGCGGCGTCTCCTCGGTGCAGAACTTGTCCTTCTGGCCGATCCCGTAGCCGCTGTTGGTGCAGGGGAAAATGACGCGCTGCTGCGGCGAGCGGAGCGAGAGGAGGAGGCGGACGGCGTCCAGGTTCGTTGTCGCGGCGGCGGTGCGGTCCGCCTCGCAGACCGGAACTCCCACCAGGGCGGCGAGGGGGAGGAGCAGGTCGGCGTCCTTGACGAGCGGCGCGAGCGCGGATTTCTCCCGGGTGTCGCCGCGGACCACGGTGAGGCGCTCGTCGGCGCAGACGTCCAGGAGGCTGGTCTGGCCGTAGCGGAAGTTGTCGAGCACGGTGACGCGGTGGCCCTCGGCCAGGAGCGCGGGGACCAGGATGGACCCCAGGTAGCCGGCCCCGCCCGTCACGAGGATGCGCTCACCCACGGCGGCACCTCCCCTCGATGAAATCGCGGGCGACCCGGGCCACGTACTCCCGGGCGGCGCGGTCCACGTGCTGGTGGTTGCCCCACGTGAATCCGTCCTGCATGATCGCCGTGGCGTGCCGGAGGTCGCCGACCACCCGGTGCCTGAAGTGCCGGATCGCGGGCTGCGCGGCGATGTTCCCGGCGTTGAGCGGGCGCATCTCCAGCCCGCGCGCCTGGAGCGCGGTCATGAGCTCGCGCGCCGTGAACGGGGCGCCGGTCTTCACGCGGGAGGGGAAGCCGAACCAGGAATGGAACGCGCCGGGCGTCTCCTCCTGGCTGGCGATGACATCGCCCAAGTCCGCGAGCTCCCGTTTCCAGTAGGCGGCGTTCTCGCGGCGGATGCGGACGAAGCGGTCGAGCTTCCGGAGCTGCACGGAGCCCATCGCCCCCTGCGGCTCGGTCGCCCGGAGGTTGTAACCCAGGTTGACGAAGAGGAACTTGGGGTGAATCGCGGGGTTGTCCGCCAGGTGCCGCTTCGAGTTCTTCATCTCCCGGACCCAGCCGTGGGCCCGGAGGACGCGCAGCGCCTCGGCGGTGTCGAAATCGTCCGTGACGACCATGCCGCCCTCGAGGGTCGTGATGTGATGGGAATAGTAGAAGCTGAACGTGCCCACCCTCCCGAAGGAGCCCAGGGGCTTGCCCTGATGGCGCGCCCCGAGCGACTCGCAGGTATCCTCGATGAGCGTGAGGTCATGCTTGCGGACGATCGGCATGAGGGACTTCATGTCGCACGGGTTGCCGTAGATGTGCACCGGCATGATCCCGCGGGTCTTCGGCCCGAGGGCGCGTGCCACTTCGCCGGGATTGATGTTGAGCGTAGCCGGATCCGCGTCCACGACGACCGGGACCAGCTGGTGCTGGATGAGCGGCCAGACGGTCGTGGACCAGCAGAGGGCCGGGACGATCACCTCGTCCCCGGGCCTGAGGTGGCCCTTCACGAGCGGGTTGCACAGGGCGGAGACGGCGAGCAGATTCGCGGACGAGCCCGAGTTGACCATGACCGCGTGCTTGTGCCCGAACTTGCGGGCGAACTCCTCCTCGAAACGGCGAACCTTGGGCCCCATGGTGACTTCGGTCCGCAGGAGGCAGTTGAGGAACTCCCACACCTCGGCGTCGCCGTAGGTGGACTCGTGGAGCTTGACGACGGGCCGCTTCGGGTCAAAGGGCTTCGGGGCAAGCTTCTTCCACTCGGCAGCCATGGCCCGGCGCAGCGAGGCGAGGCTCACGGGCCGACTCCCGCAGCGGAGCGGGGGAAAATACCACAAAGACACCAAGACACCAAGACGCCGGTGCGAAAACTCACCGCGGAGCTCACGGAGGAAACAGAAGCGGACCCACGGGTCGGCCCGGCTCTTTCCGATGGGGGATCGCAGGGAGGTCGTCGGAGGCGACCCCCTGCGTTCCGGGGATGGGCCATTCTGTTGCCTCCGTTTTCTCCGCGGTGAGTCCCTGGTGCCTTGGTGTCCTGGGGGTTCATTAGAACGGCCCCTTGAAGTTGAGGATCTCGGCGGGCTCCTCCTTCACGGGCCATTCGCGGCGGGTGCCGCGGACGAGCTCGTGGGCGGCGGCGGCGATCTTCTGGGTGTAGGGGTAGTACTCATTCTCGAGGTTCTTCGTGGTGGGGCAGGGGACCGGGGCGAATCCCAGGCGCCGCAGGCCCACGGGGCGGCGCTGGAAGTGCTCGGCCGTCTGGGCGACGATCTCGGAGCTTGCCCCGCAGAAGACCCAGCCGTTGTCCACGACGAGCAGGCGGCCGGTCTTCTCCACG
>JAHFOZ010000569.1 GCA_023261405.1 Planctomycetota bacterium | reverse complement strand
GAACCGGAGAAGACCGCGATCCCTTCGGGGAGGGGCACGACGGCCAGCGGTTCGCCGAGGATTCGCTTCGCCGGGCGCCGGGGGCGGAGCGAGGCGTCGAGCTCCACCAGCGCGCCGCCGGCCTCCTCCTGATCGGAGGTGCCGGTGCGGTGGAGGACGTGCAGGGCGCCGCCCTCCACGGCGGTGCGGGGGGAATGGCAGATCTCGAGGATGACGTCGAAGGAGAGGGCCACGAGGAGGAGGGCCACGCTGAGCGCGGCGAAGAGAAAGGCCAGGCGGCGCCGGCGCTCGTCGGGGTGGGAAGCCATGGGTGGGTCCGCCCGGTCACTCCTCGAGGACGAAGGTGATCTTCAGGGAGACGCGGTACTCCTGGATCCTGCCCCGCGCCACTTTGGCCTTCACGGACACGACCTCCATTCCGGTGATCCCCCGCAGGGTCTTCGAGGCGCGCCTGAGTCCGTCCTCGATGGCCTGCTCGATCCCCTTGGGCGACGAGGCGGTGATCTCGGTGACGCGCGCGACAGCCATGGGGCCTCCTGGACAGGGACTTCCACCGACTGTAAGCGGAGTCCGGCGGCCGGGTCAAGAATGATTAGAAAACCCCCACCCCATCCTATAAAATCCGCGCGATGAAGTTTCGCACGCCGGAGGGGACCCGGGATATACCGCCCGCCCAGGCGGAGGTCGCGGAGCGGTGGCGCAACACGGCCCTGTGGCAGTCGCTCGAGGCGAAGGTGCGGGATTGCTTCGCCCGCTTCGGGTACGAGGAGATCCGCACCCCGATCTTCGAGCTGACGGAGCTTTTTCACAAGTCGAGCGGCGAGACCTCCGACATCGTCGAGAAGGAGATGTTCTCGTTCAAGGGGCGGGGGGAGAAGGCGGAGTCCTTCTCGCTGCGGCCCGAGCTCACGCCCGGGACGATACGGGCGGTTCTCGAGGACAGCCTGCTGGAGAAGAAGTCCTTCTGGAAGCTCTGGTACATGGGCCCGGCGTTCCGGGGCGAGGCGCCCCAGGCGGGGCGGTTCCGCCAGTTCACCCAGCTCGGGGTGGAGGCCGTCGGATCGGCCGACCCGCTCATCGACGCCGAGACGATGATCCTCTTCGCCGAGATCCTGAAGTCCGCCGGGGTCGCCGCATGGGAGCTGAGGATCAACTCGATCGGCTGCGGGGCCTGCCGCGGGGGCTACCGGGAGGCCCTGCGCGCAGCGGTGACGCCCGAGCTTCCGAAGTACTGCGACAACTGCCGGCGCCGGGTGGAGCGCAACGTCTTCCGGATCCTGGATTGCAAGGTCCCGGACTGCGTGGCGCTCTCGTCGCGCCTTCCCTCCGCGATCGACCACACCTGCGCGGCGTGCCGGGGGCACATGGAGGCCGTGGAGGGGGCGTTGAAGGGGGCGGGGACTCCGTACAAGGTCGATCCGAGAATCGTGCGCGGTCTGGACTACTACACTCGGACGGTGTTCGAGTTCAGCTCGTCCAGCCTCGGGGCGCAGAACGCGCTCTGCGGGGGCGGACGCTACGACACGCTGGTGCGCGACATGGGCGGCCCCGACGTGGGTTCGGTGGGCTTCGCCGCGGGGGTGGAACGGATTCTTCTGGCGATGGAGCAGGGGGCCGCGGCAAAGCCACCCGACTTCTTCGCGGTGGCGATCCGGCCCGAGCTCCGCGCCCCGCTGTTCGAAGCGGTGAACCGGCTCCGGCGGACGGGCCTCTCGGGGGACATGGATTTCGAGGGACGGAGCGTCAAGTCCCAGTTCCGGCAGGCGAACCGGTCGGGCGCCCGGTACGCCCTGGTCCTGGGGCCCGAGGAGGCCGCGCAGGGCAAGGTGAAGATCAAGAACATGCTCAAGGAAGGCGAGGAGCGCGCCGTGAGCCTGGACGAGGCGGCGGCGGTCCTCAGGGAAGGAGTCAGGTCATGAGAAGGCTTGCGGCGTTGGTTGTGGTCCTGGGGTCCTGCTCCTCGGGGCAGGGAGGGAGGTCCGCCGAGACCCCCCGGCAGGTCCAGGCCCGTGAAGAGGCCACGACGGCGTTCAAGGCCTGGCGCGACTGCACCGCGGCGGGGGAAGTTGAGCGCCACTACGACATGCTGTCCTACTCCATGATCTCCGACTGGCTGTTTCGGCGTCTCCAGAGCGGCGACCGCCCCGCCCAGGAGTGGCGCAGTTCCCTCACCGGGAGACGCGTGCGGACGGACCTGGACCTCTGGCTGGGGTTCTGCGAGCGGAACGCGGCCTCGAGTCCCTCGGGCAGGGCGGCGCTCCTGCCTTCGGAAGTCCTCGCGGAGCCCTCGCTTCGCGTGCTGTACCGGGACTACTTCATGCGCGAGATCGAGAAGGTGAAACTCTACATGGACGGCCTTTCAAGTCCGGTGGTAGCCGTGGATTCGACGGGGGTTACCGTGACGGTCAAGAACAACCAGGGGAACCTGGAGGCCTACGCGATGGTGCACGAGCGCGGGGCCTGGAAGGTCGACGGGTTCCGTCCGGAGGGGGGACGCTGAGTGCGCGGCTGTATCGTTGCGCACTGCTTGTAGCCGTGAGCCTGGAGCTTGAAGAGTCCCGCCCGCTACGCGCTACAGGACCTCAGCGGTGCGAGCAACGATTCGGACAAACGACCGCGAGCGCCTAACGGCCGACTTCGAGGCGCTCGCCGAAGCGCCGCGGGATGTTCTTGATCGCGAAGATCTTGTCCATGGTCTTCCGGTACTCGTACTCCACCCGCCGGAACTCGACCACCTGCGATTCGGGGTCGAAGATCACGTAGCAGGAGCGCGTGTCCCGGTCCCTAGGCTGGCCCACGGATCCGATGTTCACGTAGTACTTGCGGCCGTCGGCGAGCTTCACCTTGTTGGCGAAGGCGCGGGGCGGGTAGAACTTCATGTCCTCGGTGAAGACCCCGGGCTCGTGCGTGTGTCCGCAGAAGCAGACGTGCTTGATCATGGAGAAGATCTCTTCCATCTTCGCCTTGTCCTGCACGTCGTGGGGCCGGACGTATTCCTTGGTGCGGTTGCGGGGCGAGGCGTGCAGGTAGGTGACCCCGTTGTCCTCCATGATGTCAGGGAGGT
>JAHFOZ010000134.1 GCA_023261405.1 Planctomycetota bacterium | reverse complement strand
GGAGGCGTCGTAGACCGGCGAGTCCGGATGCGAGTAAAACGGCTGGCCCGCGGTCGTCACGCCGTTCGGCCCCGCCACGAGCTCGCGGCCCCGCTTCCCCGCGGCCTTCACCCCCTGCGGGACCGGCGAGGAGCAGGCCCCGTCCTTGAGGTCGTAGATCCCGGGCGACGAGGCGTTGCCGCCGGCGAGCACAAGCTTACCGTCGTGGAGCATCACCTCGCCCTGCACCGCCACGCCGGTCTTCGAGAACTCGTCGAGATGGCCCGACGTGTTGTTCTGCCAGCGGATCCTCCCGGTGGCGGCGTCGAGCGCGTAGACGTGCGTGCCGTCCATGGAGTTGATCCCCGCGGCCAGGTACGCCGTTCCGTGGTCCTCGAGCACGCCGCCCCCCACCGCCCACGTCGAGAGGAGCGCCCCGTGGACCGGGATCCGCCGCTCCAGGGGTGCCGCGCGGAAGCGCCAGAGCACGCGGCCCGTCGTGGCCTCGAGCGCGTAGGCCCAGCCGTCGCCCGAGCCCACCAGGGCGCGGCCCCCGGAGACCGCGGGCGGGAAGCGCACCGCGCCGCCCGTGTACGCCGTCCAGCGCGCGGCCCCGGTCGCGGCGTCGAGCGCGCGCACGGTGCCGTCGCCCGAGCCCACGAAGACCGCGCCGCCGGCGCTCACCGGGGCGCTCGGCTCCACGCCTTTCGCGAGGTCCTTCTCCCAGAGGCGGCGGACTTTCTCGGGCACCGCGGCCTCCGAGCGGGCCGAGCGGGCGTTGTCCGCCCGGTAGACGGGCCAGTCGCCGGGCCTGACCGCGAAGGCCGCGGGCGCCGGGTCGGCGGCGGCCTCGAGCCGGTCTTCTTCCTTCGCGGGGGCGCCGAACGGGAAGTCCCCGGCCGGGCCGAGCGCGATCACGCCGAACATCTGGAGGTTGCAGTCGCAGGCCCAGGGGATCCACGTCACGAGGCCGTGGGCCGCGAGCGCGCCCACCTGGCAGGAGGGCCGCATGGGGGCGATCCACTGGGGCTTCCCGCTGGCGACATCGAGCCGCGTGGTGCCGTCGTAGGCCCGGAAGAAGATCCCGTCCACGCTCCCGGTGGCGCGGGTGCAGGCGCGGCGGGAGATATCGTAGGTCGCCAGCTCCGAGCCCGTGAGCGGGTCGAGCCTCTTCGTCTCGCCGGTGGTCTTCTCGGGGCCGATCACGAAGAGGCCGTCGTCACGGATGTTGAGGTGGAGGTTCTTCACGCCGCGCTTGAAGAGGAAGTGGCCGTCCTCCGCGGCGAGGCCGGTGACGCCGGTCGTCTGCGGGCCGCAGAAGTAGACGGCCTTGTCGCTGCACTTGGCGTAGACGGTGCTCTTCCAGCCCTCAATGTACCCGTGGCCGGGCCGGTAGGCGCCCATCGCCTCGAAGGTCTCGCGGTCCTTCTCCGCGGTCCGGCGCCAGAGCTCCTTCCCGGCCTTCACGTCGAGGGCTGCGATGTAGTCGCCGAAGCGCGAGACGAAGATCCGCCCCGCCTTCATGCAGAGGGCGCGCGCGTCGATGGGCTTCTCCTCGACGTGGGTCCAGAGGACCTTCTTCGTGGCGGGGTCGATCGCGAAGAGGGTCTTCGAGAAGCCCCACGCGTACTCGCCCTGGTTGTAGCCCTTGGAGATACCGCCCCAGGGCCACCCGTGGTTGGTGCTGCGCCAGCGCGCCTCGGCGTCCGGCGCCTCGGCCGGGCCCACCAGGGCGTAGAGGACGCCGCCCTCGAGGGCCATCCATTTCCAGAAGGTCCCGCCCGCCGTCTCCGCGGGCACCGTGATCTCGCCCCGCGGCTCGCCGGTGGCCGCGTCCAGGACCTTGCACGACACGTCGTCGGCCATGTAGAGGTTCTCGGGCGTGGCGATCATAATCGAACGGTCGACCATGAGGCCCGGCTTGATGGGGCGCGACCAGAGGACCGTCCCGTTGAAGGCGTTCAGGGCGAGGAGGGTGTTCATCACGGTCTCCTCGCGCTTGTGCCAGGCGATGTGGCCGAAGGCCGCGAAGAGGCGGCCGCCGGCGGCCACCGCGGCCTGCGGGCAGGGGGCGTAGCGCGGCTCGGCGACGAACTGCGTGAGGTACGGCGCGCGGGCGATCGTGTCCCTCGACTGCGGGTTGTTGTCCGGCCCGTGGTAGTGGTGGGACCACGCATCCATGCCCTCGGGGAAGGGCTTCACGACCTCCTCGCCTCCGATGCGGCCCCGGCCGCCCGGGACGAGGACGCGGAGCACCTCGGCCTTCGGCGCGCCCGCGGGGGCGTGGACGGCGTCGGCCAGGTTGTCGGCCAGGCCGATGCGCGTGGAAGGTCCGCGGGCCACGAAGACGCGCATGCCGTAGAATCCCGCCGCGTCCGCCCCCTCGCACGCGACGCGCGCGGCCTTCTCCTCCGCGATCTGCACCAGCGCGATGGCGCGAGTCGTGCGGACGTGCTCGATCGCCCGCGTCGCGCCGGCATCCTCGAGGAAGACGACCAGGCCCCCGGGCCCGGGGACAGGCGCCTTGTCCTGAGTACTGAGCCGCAGCAGGTCGGGACCCGTTGTGCCCCCCGCGGCCAACGGGTTCCGAACTTGCGAGTCGAAGTGCTGCGGGGAGGCGGAGAGCAGGAGGATCGCCGCCAGGGGCGCGAGCGCGGTCTTCATGACTTCCTCCGACGAGCGGGGGCCGGCAGACACCTATAGTACGGCCCCTCCCGATTCCCGTCCCACATTCTTCCTTGAACTTCCGGGCGCACCGGTATAATCGTCGCAACACAAGGTACGCACTCGGGGAGGGAACGGGGTTCACACGAGAGGTGACCCATGGCGGCCAGCAGCCACGCGGAGACCCCGCGAGGCCGCGAGACGGCGACCCGGGATAACGCCATCCCCTCCTTCCTCAAGCTCGGCGAGCGTGCCGGCTACTTCACCCCCCTCGAAATCGCCGGCCAGGGCGGCATGGGGTGCATCCTCAAGATCCAGATCCACCGCGAGGACTTCGTGGAGCCCTACGTCATGGCCCACCTCCTCAGCGGCGATCTCTCCCCCCGGCTCCTCGGGATCCACGGAAACGTGCGCCTGGACGACCCGGAATTCGAGATGGAGGTCGGCCGCCGGCTCGCGAAGCTCGACCGCCGCTCCTTCCTCTTCCAGCGGCTCCTCGACGAGATGGAATCCCGCGAGGGCAAGCTCGTCCGCGCCGGCTACGTCGCCGCCGCCAAGATCCCCCTCCAGGACGAGGGCATCGCCTCCCGCTTCCTCCGCGAGGTGCGCTCGCTCTACAAGATGGGCGACCACCCGAACATCGTGAAATACATCTGCTGCGACGTGATCGAGAACCGCCCCTTCCTCTTCACCGAGTATTTCCCCGGCGCCGATCTCACCGAGGTCCTCCGCTCCTCCGTCATGCCCATCGACTGGGCCCTCAAGTCCTTCATCGCCATCCTCAAGGGCGTCCACCACGCCCACACCCGCGGGATCGTCCACCGGGACCTCAAGCCCTCCAACATCCTCACCGACGGGAAGGACCTCAAGATCACCGACTTCGGCCTTGCCAAGTCCATCGTGCACGAGGAGGACCGCACGCAGCTCACGATGGCCGACCAGATCCTCGGGACCCCCGCCTACATGGCCCCCGAGCAGGCCAACCCCAAGCTCGGTCCCGTGGGGGAGGAGACGGACATCTACCAGCTCGGCATCACCCTTTTCGAGATGCTCACCCGGCGCCCCATGTACGACGTGCGCGAGTATTCCGAGAAGATCAACCGGCTCGGCGCGGGCCGCCCCAAGGACCTCGACCCGCGCCGGCTGATCCTGGAGGACGTGGCGGACCTGAAGAAGATGCACCCCTGCTTCCCGCGCGACCTCGTCCCCGAGATCCCCGACGAGGTCGAGAAGCTCGTCATGACGCTCTGCCAGAAGGAGCCCCTCGAGCGCTTCACGTGCGAGCTCGCCCTCGAGCATGCCGCCGAGCTGGTCCACAACGAGGTCTTCGCGCATGCCGAGCCGTCGAAGCCCCCCTCCGAGGAGGGGAGGAAGGACCACCGGACCACGCTCATCTTCGCCGCCTCCGAAGCCCTGCTCGCCAAGCACGCCTACGCGGAGGCCCAGGCCTACCAGCAGGCCCTGGGCTCGCTCGCCCGCGCCGAGCAGGAGACCGACATCATCGCCCGCGCCGAGCTGCTCGAGGCCTCGACGGAGCCCATCGGCCGCCTCCCGAAGGCGAAGTTCGCGGAGCTCTACGGGCGCTTCGAGGCGCTCGAACAGGGGATGGCCGCCGAGAAGGACGACATCGAGGCCTTCCGCCCCAACCGCAAGATCGCGATGGAGATCGCCGCCGGCTTCGAGGAGGTGGTCCTGCTGGTCGAAGGGGACAACTTCACCGAGACCCCGGTGGCCGAGGTCCGGGCCAAGGCGCAGGCCCGCCGCGCGCGCGCCCAGCAGCACCTCGAACGCGTCCGACGGACGGGCCTCCCGGAGAAGATCACGGGCCGCTACCTCGCGCAGCTCGAAGCCACCGTCTCGGAGCTCCCGAAGCTGGAGGAGCGACTGGACGCCCGCAGGGCCACCTTCATCCGGCGCAAGAAGGAGGAGCTCAGGGCGGCGATCGAGCGGAAGTCCGAGGACGCCATCCTCGCCGCGATGGCGCTCAAGCGCGCCCTGGAGACCGGCGACCCGGACGACGAGGATCGCGGGCTCCTGGAGGACCTCGAGAAACGCATCCTCCGCCGGCCGGACACTCCGGCCGCCCCGTGACCCTATAATCCCGTCATGGGTGAAGCGGAGATCGCCTCCCGGATGAGGCGCGGCCGGGCGGGCTCGTCCACGCTCGACGAGGCCTTCCAGGCCGAGGGCGAGCGCGCCTGGGGGCTGCTCCGGGACGCCGCCCGCGCCATCCCCGCCGCCTTCGATGACGCGGCCCTCGGCTGGATCGTCGCGCACCTCGACAGCGGCCCCCGCGCTGCCTTCGCCGCGCTGCTCGACCTCGCCGGACGCGACGCGGCGCGCGCCTCAGCCCTCGTGGAGCGCTACCGCGCCCTCATGCCCGCCCGGCCCGCGGACGCCCTCGCGGCGGCGGGGTACAACCTCCACGAATATTGCCGCCTCCTCGACGCGCGCTGGATCACCGACGCGCGGAGGCACTACGACGCGAACCCCGAGGGCGCCTGGGGCATCATGACCGCCGCAGCCTCCTATGCGCGGCCGCATCTCTCGGACGAGGACGTCGCGTGGTTCGAGGCCCGCGCCGCGGCGGCGCCCCGCGACTATTTCCGCATGGCGTTCGCCCTCGCGGCAGCCGATCCCGCCCGCTGGGAGGGACTCCTGGCGCGCGCGATCGCCCGATTTCCTTCGTACCCGGCGGAAGCGGTCGACGCCGCCAGCGGCGAGGAACTCCTGCACCCGGCGCTCGTCTCCGCGGTCCTTCTCCACCTGTCGTCCCACCCGGAGAAGGGCTGGGAGTACTTCGGAAAGGCGTCGTACGCGAATCCCGCCCTCTTTGACGACGCGCTCCTCGACGCCCTCGAGGCCCTCGCCCCCACGGGCGCCCGCAGCTTCTTCTCCATCCTCCACCGGGCGGCCGACGCGGACCCGGCCCGCGCCCGCTCGATCATGGACCGCTATGCGCGGCTCCTCCCGGCCCACCCGGCCGACGGGATCGACGAGGCCCACTACGTCGCGGTGAACGACCCGCAGCTCCTCACGCCCGCGCTGGTCGACGCCGTCGTCTCCTCCTTCGCCGCCGACCCCTACCACGCCTACGACGTCCTGCGGTCGGCGCTCGAGAAGCGCCCCGAGCTCCTGGCGCGGCGCCACGTCGAGGCCTCGGTCCTCCACATCCCGCTCGCGACCAACTGGGCGTTCGGGTTCTTCCACCGCCTGCTCGAGCGGCGGCCCGAGTTCACCCCGCTCGCGGTGCTCGCGCTCTTCGAATGCCTCGCCCACGAGCCGCCCAACCGGGCCCACACCCGGGTCGAGGAGCTGCAGGCGATCGTCACCATCGCGCAGGCCTCGCACGTGAAGACCGAGCTCGAGGGCGCCCTCCGCCGGCCTCCCGGCGCGGGCTCCCGCCGCGCCCGCGCCCTCATGGC
This sequence comes from Planctomycetota bacterium, assembly GCA_023261405.1. Lineage (GTDB taxonomy): Bacteria > Planctomycetota > MHYJ01 > MHYJ01 > JACPRB01 > JACQFK01. The sequence goes on along the minus strand of JAHFOZ010000134.1, from coordinate 5,192 downwards.
GATCCTCTTCCGGCAGGGCTCGCGCTCGAAGCAGCACGTGCTCTTCGAGGCGCTCCGCCTGGCGGCCACCGCCTGCACGCGGACCGCCATGAACCGGACGCCCCTCTGGGACTTCTTCCTCCTCCTCCTTGACCACTCCTCCGACGATGTCGTCTCCACCGCCTCCGCGGAGCGCTTCCTCGAGGGCGCGTTCCAGCTCAGCTACCTCATGGACCGCGGCATCGACCATGACACGTTCCGCGAGCGCTTCGACGTCAAGGATCCCGGGCCCGCGGCGTGGCCTGAGCCTGTGGCCTTCCTCGCCGCCGACGCCGGACTCGACCGCCTCCACCGCACGGTGGTCTGCCTCGCGGGCAGGTTCGATCTGACGCCCCGGCTCGCGTTCGTCGCGAAGTACGAGGGCCGGGTGGCCGCCGCAGAGGAGGAGCTGGCCGGCATCGACCGGGCGCTCGAGGCGGCGGAGGGCGAGCGGCGGGTGCGCCTGGGGAAGCGCCGCGAAGCACTGGCGCGGCGGCTCTCGGGATGGCGTGACCCGGGCGCGGAGGACCTCTTCCGGAGGGAACGGCACGAACTCGGCAAGATCGCGAGGGACGCGCTCCGCGCCGAGCTCGCGCGAGTCGCGGTGGAGGCGGTGGAGCGGGCGCGCCTGGGGCTCTATTCCTCGAAGCTGGAGGCGGTGCTCGGGCGCCCGGTGGACGTGACGCGCCTCGAGCCGGCCATCCTTCCGGCCTTCCTGTTCTTCGGCACGCTGGGCGCGTATCCCGCCAATCGCAAGGGGCTCGCGCGGCTGATCGAGGACCGCCTGGAGGGGCGGCCGCACGAGTGGCTCTGGACCGAGCCGGCGGTCCTCGCGTGGAAGGGGCGCGTCGGGGCGGCGCTGCCCGGGGTCGTCTTCGAGAGGTGGCGCGCACTCTTCTCGAAGGACTATGCCTACCGGCCCGGGGATGCGCGGGCCGAGAAGAAGCGCCGGGTGAAGGAGGATCTCGCCCAGGCGCAACGGCTCCTGGAGGGCCTCGGGGTCGGTGGCCTGAAAGACGCGGCCTACGGGACGCTCGCCGGCGCGCTGGCCGCGATCCGCGCCCCGCAGGAGGACGAGACCGCACCGCCTCCCGATCCGCGTATCCTCGAGGAGGTCGAGATGAACCTGGAGCGCGTGCGCATCATCGAGCAGACGCCCGAGAGCGACTACGAGGGCCGGGTCCGGCTCGAGGTGGAGACGGACCCCTTCCAGGTGCTCTTCATGGGGGAGTACGGCTTCGCCTCCTGCCTTTCGCTGCGCGGCTCGAACGTCTGGGGCGCCGTCTCGAACGCCCTCGACGTGGACAAGGCGGTGATCTGGGCGAAGGAGGCCTCGGGCAACGTGGTGGGGAGGCGCCTCGTGGCGCTCACGGACCGCGGCGTGCTCTCCTACCGGACCTACGCCAACCGCCATGGCCTCGCCCTGGACGGCATGTTCGAAGACTTCATCGCCGGGCTGGCCCGGCATTGCGGAGTTCCGCAGGCCTCGGGCGGCGGCTCCCCCGGCCCGCTCCTCAGCGACCGCTGGTACGACGACGGGGCGGTCTGACCGGAGGGCGGATCAATGCGGTTGGGCCGAGGGCAGCGATCGCCTCTGTAACCACAGTTGCCACTTCATGCCGTCGAAGCCGAAGTCCTGCCCCGTGATCTCGCGGAGCAAGTCAAGCCGGTACGGCCGCCAAGACCAGCAGAGGTTCTTGCACGCCTCTTCAAGAAAGGCTTCCCGGTGGATCTGTGCGGCCACGCGGCAGGCGTCGGATCCCCATGTGGAGGAGTCGACCCGGGCGAGTCCCGTGGCGGCTTTCTTTCTGGAGTTTTCGTCGGGGAACTCCAAGGCACCGAGCCTGAAGAGGACGTAGTCGATCTCGGGTGCATTACCCGTGGCGGGGCGGGGAGGAGGCTTCCATTCCGAACGAAGCAGCGTCAGGAGGGCGGCGTCGAAGGTGGGCGCCAGGGCGAGAAGCCGGTTGAACGTGGCCTCATCCCTCACGGGACGGCAGAGGAGATCTCGGTTCGTGAAGAGGGTGTCCAGAGGCCGGGGGCTCGGCTCCTTGGCCTTCTCCGCCGCGATCCACTTGGCGGCGCGGCGCCACGCTGGGAAATCGGGATGCTCCAGGCCTTCCGCAATGGAGTGGAACTCCGATCGGTGGAGTTGGTACCACAACGGCAGCCAGGCGCCGTCGAGGCTCGCGCCCAGGTGTCGGGCCCGGCCGGGGCAGGCGTTGTGCTCGATCCACGGCTGGTCGCTGGACCAGACATTTCCGCAGAATGACCCGAATGACCCGGGGGCGAGGGGTTCCGCCATCCTCCGCCAGAAATCCGCATCGGCGGCGCCCTGTTGCACGGCGATCTCGCAGAGGTCCCGCGCCACCGGCCAGGTCTTCTTGATCCCGTAGAGGAAGCGGAGCAGGGACTTCGCCCCCTCCAGGTCGCCTTCAAACCGCAGCCTGCCGGCTTCCGCCTCCAGCACACTGGAACGCACGCGACCCGGGGAGAACCAGGCGATTCGATGGTGCCTGAGGATCAGGCTGTCCGCCCGGTACCCGTTCCCAAAGAACGCGCGGATGAACTTCCGGTGTATCCTGAATCCCTCGGGCCAGCGCCGCTCAGCCTCGGGGCAGTCGAGCGCCTCAAGGGCGGCCTTGCGCGACCCTTCTTGATCGCCCTCTCTCGCCAGTAGTTCGGCCAGTTCAAGGCGAGGAAGGGCATTGGCAGAATCGCCGGCGACCAGCCGCTCGAAGTAGGCCCGATCCTGCGGCCATGCCGTTTCAAGAAAGAGTGGGCGGGGGTCCAGGCGGATGGCGTTCGCGAGGATCGCCGGGTTGACGCACTCCCCGATGTGATCGAAACCCTGCGCGCTGCAGGTCGCCAGCGCGTACCACGCCTCCGCGTCCCGCGGGGACTCGCGGACCCGCACCTCGAGGAGTTCCCTGTAGTCCCCATCGAGCGTGGCGTACTCCCACGCATTCCAGCCGCCGGTCCCCGCGACCAGCAGGACGACGGCGAGGAGCGCGCGGAGGACCCATCTCCGTCGGATCCGCGGGCGGGCTTGTGCCCACGGAGCCGAACGGGGCGGATCGGCGTAATGCACAATGGAATTCTACCTCGAAAACGAGCCACGCGGGGTTCGAAGCGATCAAAGGCTCGATACGCACTCGCGGAATGGCCTGTAGGCTTCGGGGGCGGCGCTGGGTCCCGGCGCAGCTACTCGGACGTCCAGGGCTCCCGTTCAATCAACGCCCTCAGATCGCGTGCTCCATGAACTACGCGGAACACGGTCACCTGGGTCGGGGCAGCTGAGTATACGATACGATAGCCTCTGAAGATCAGCTCCCGGAGCCCCTCCTTACTGAATTCCGGGACAAGTCGCCCGATCAAAGGAGAGGAGGTCAACTTCTCGGCAGAGGCAACCAAGCGGTCGATGAAATCCACCGCATTGAGGGGGGAATCCTTGGCGATCCATTCCTCAAGGAGCCGGAGGTCTTCCGTCGCGCTTAACGTCCAGCGGAGCTCCGCCATAGGGCGATCTTGTCCTTGAGTTCGGCGTGGGTGAGGACTCGGCCCGCGGCGGCGTCCTGAAGGCCCTTCTGGACCTGGAGGCGGAAGTAGAGCTCCTCCATGACTTCCGCCTCGGTGACGTTGTCCGGAAGCCGTTCGATGATCTTCAGGATCTCGTCCTTGCTCACGGACACACTGTACACCGAATCGGCTAGGATTTCAAACCAGCCTTCAGGCGGAATGAAGCAGGGGCCGGCGACCCGGGATCGGGCCGCCGGCCCCCCTGAAATCCGCAGGACTAGACGCCGAAGCCGGGGCGGTAGTCGCGCTTGATGAGCTTGGCCGCGTCGGGGCAGTTGGTGACTTCGAGCTTCTCGGCGCTCCACTCCAGCTTCTTCCCGAGCTTGATCGCCACGTTGCCCAGGAGGACAAACTCCGTGAGCGGGCCCGCGTAATCGGGAAAGTTGGACATCGACTTGCCGGTGCCCTTGATCGCCGCGTGCCACTCCGGGTGATGGCCGGGGGAGCGAGGGAGCGTCGGGGCGGGCTCCTTGAAGCCCTCGAAGTCCTTCTTGGGGAGCCAGGTCACCGATTCGCCGTAGTCGTTCGGGCTGTACATGGTCCCCTTGGCGCCGATGATCATCGAGCCGCTGTCGGAGATCTTCTCGCCCTGGTAGAGCTCCTTGTTCGGGAGGACGCGCTCGCCGCTGGGCTTCTTGCCCTCGTACCAGTGGACCATGATGGGCTCGCCGCCGCCGGGACGCGGGAACTTGTAGGTCACGTGCGCCCAGGCCGGATAGGTCTCCGGGTTCGGCTCCTCGGACTCCGCCTCGATGTGGGTCGGGGCCGTGAGCTTGAGCGCCATGTACACCACGTTCGCCGTATGGCAGGCCATGTCGCCCAGCGCGCCGGTGCCGAAGTCCCACCAGCCGCGCCACTTGAACGGATGGTACTTCGAGCTGTAGGGACGCTCGGGGGCGGGTCCGAGCCAGACGTCCCAGTTGATGTGCTCGGGCACCGGCTCGTCCTTCGGCCGCGCCTTGATGTTGGGCGACTGAGGCCACACCGGCCGGTTCGTCCAGATGTGCACTTCCTTGGCGTCCCCGATGGTGCCCGCCTGGATGCACTCGACCGTGCGGCGCAGCCCCTTGCCCGAAGTGCCCTGGTTGCCCATCTGGGTGGCGAGCTTCTTCTCACGCGCCACCTTGGCCATCTCGCGGGCCTCCCAGATGTCGTGCGTGAGGGGCTTCTCGGTGTAGCAGTGCTTGCCGAGCCTCATCGCCGTGAGGGCGATCGCGGCGTGCGCGTGGTCCGCCACGCCGACGGTGACGGCGTCGATCTCCTTGGCCATCTCGTCGAACATCTTCCGGTAGTCCTGGTAGAGCTTGGCCTTGGGGTGCTTCTTGGCCTTCTCCTCGAGGCTCTTGCGGTCCACGTCGCAGAGCGCCGCGAAGACGCCGCCCGCGCCGGTCGACTCGTCGATGTCGCCGCCGCCGCGGCCGCCGCAGCCCACGCCGGCCAGCGAGATCTGCTCGTTGGGCGAGCGGCGGGCGATCGCGGGGACGGACGCGTTGATGAAGAACCCGGCGCCCAGGGCGCCGGACGTCTGAAGGAATTCACGACGGTTGCGACGCTGGGTCATGAAAGCCTCCTTGGTCCTGAAAACCCGATGCCTA
>JAHFOZ010000568.1 GCA_023261405.1 Planctomycetota bacterium | reverse complement strand
CCCGAGCGCCGAGTCCGCCGTCCGGACGCTGGCCCTCTGGGCCGGCGACCGAGCCCCCGCCGAGCTGGCGGGCCTGCTGGGCGCGGACCCCGCGCTCAACGACCTCGCCTTCGCGCAGGTGCGCGACTTCAGGCGCCGCTCGGCGGGCGTCGCTCTCGACCCGCTCCACGAGCCCGTGCGCGCCCTGCTCGCCCACGCCGACCGCCGCGTGCGCCGCTCCGCCGCCGCCGCCGCCGAGGATCTCGGGCTCATCCCCGCGCTCGCCGCGCGGCTGGACGACCCGGACCCCTCCGTTCGCCACTCCGCCATCGCCGCCTGCGCCCGCGCCGCCGCCGCCGCCGCCGCCGACGCGATCGCCGCGCGCCTCGACGACGACGACCCCGACATCCGCGTGGCCTCGATCGCCGCGCTGCTGCGCCTCAAGCCCGACTCCGCCGCCGCGCTCGGCGAGGCCGCCGCTCACGAGGACTGCGCCTGGGCGAAGCGCCGGATGGAATTCGCGCTCAAGGGCGGCGGGCGCTGACCGGCGTCTAGTGTTTAGTCCAGAAAGTCTTGAGGGTTGCGTCGGCCGGCCAGTCGCAGTAATCGCGGCCAAAGTCCTGCCCCAGCACGGGCAGGACGTGCGTCGACAACGGCCTACGGAACATGAAACTGTTCTCGTTGAGGATGCCAGCGCTTCTCCCTCCGCTCGGAAATGAATTCGGGTAAGCCACGAACCCGAACCTCTCCTTGTGGAAGTAGTTCCCGGAGACGCTCCCGCCCGCCCCGCCTTTCTGCCCGTAGGTCTCTCCAACCTCAAGATCCTGCCGGAGGGCCTGGAACCAGTAGCCTTGGCTGGGGGCCTGGGTCGTGATCGCGACGATGCTCGGCGAATAGCCGGGGCAATAATTGATGTCGGCGGCGGCCAGGTCGAGGTGGATCAGCTTGATGGAGGGCGCGCTCGGAGAGGGGCCGGCCCGGATGCAGTAGAGCCCCGCCACGTCGCCGGTCCAGAAGTTCTGCACCCGGTCGCCGTCCCGGTCGTTGGCGCGGAAGTCCCACTCCGCGATGGCAATGGTCTTGAGGAAGGCCTCTGCATTCCCGTAGTTGGATATGGCGCGACTCCTGCGCAAACCGGGGATCGCGATCACCGCGACGATGGCCACGATGACGATGAGGATGATGAGCTCCACGATCGTGAAGCCCAGCTCCGCTGAGCGCATGAGGCTTCCTCCCTGCGGATTCTTCCTGCGGGAGCTTACTCCCCAGACCCGCTGGGATCGTTCCATTCGATGATGTTATCACTTCCCGATCATTCCAACGCGATCAGAGGTAGACTTCCATTATGGGAGAGACCCCTTCAATCCCCAGGGAATGGATCGAGGACTTCGAGGCCGCCGCCCGCCGGACGCTGGAGGAGCGCTTCCGGTATGCGTTCGTGCACACGTACAAGCCCGTTCTGGACGATGCCCCCTATCGCTCGTTCGACACGATGGAGGAGTATCGCCGCTGGTGCGAAGAGAACCTCCCCTCCTGGCTCGGTTATGGCCGGCCGCGCTGAAGGCGTTCCGCGACTGGTGGGTCGCGCGGAACCGCGCCTGAGCCCGCTGCGGCCCGGCGTTCAATCCAGCTTCGACCAGGAGCTCCGGAGGGTCGCTTCGGTCGGCCAATCGCAGAACGCCGAATCGCCCAAGTCCTGCCCCAGCACGGGCTGGACGTGCTTCGTCAGCGGCCTCTTGAAGAGAGTCTGCGACTCGTTGACGATGAACGCGTCCTTGGCTGGGCTCGGGAAGGAGGAGGGATACATCACGAACCCAAACTTCTCGTTATGGAAGTAGTTCCCGGAGACGCTCCCGCCCGTACCGCCCTCCTGCCTGTAGGACTCGCCGAGCTCCAGGTCCCGCCGGAGGGCCTGAAACCAGTAGCCTCTCTTGGGGCCCTGGGTCGTGATGGTGCCGATGCCGGGCGAGTAGCCGGGGCAACAGTGGATGTCCGCGGCGGCGGTCTCGAGGTCGATCAGCTTGTTGGGGGGCCCGGGCGGGGAGGGGCCGGCCCGGATGCAGTAGAGCCCCGCCACGTCGCCGGTCCAGAAGTTCTGCACCCGGTCGCCGTCCCGGTCGTTGGCGCGAAAATCGAGTTCCGCGCAGGCCAGGGTCTTGAGTGAGGATTGGACGCTCCGGTCGTTTGACGCACGGCCGCTGAGGTGAAAGAGCGGGATCGCGATCGTGGCGACGACGGCAACGAAGAGGAGGATGATGAGGAGGATGAAAACCTCCCACACGGGGAAGCGCCGCGATTCGGTCCGACCCATCCTTCGCTTCGCCTACTTCCGCTTCTTCGCCGCCTTTGCGGGCATCGACTTGTACTTCCGCAGCAGCTCCAGCGTGAGCTCCAGGTCCTTCGCGAGGGGCGCGGAGTAGTCCACCGTGTCGCCCGTGGCGGGGTGGACGAACTCGATGCGGAAGGCGTGGAGGGCCTGGCGCTCGAGGATCGGCTCCTTGGGGTCGGGGACGAGCGGGTCCGACTCGGCGCCCAGGTCGCGCAGGAAGAGTGCGTCCCGGATCCCGTACGTCGAGTCCGCCACGCAGGGGTGGCCGATCGAGGCCATGTGCACGCGGATCTGGTGTGTCCGTCCGGTCTTGGGCATCACCTCAATGAACGTGAAGCCCTGGAAGCGCTCGAGGACCCGGTAGAAGCTCACCGCGGACTTTCCCTGGCCCTTCTTCACCACCGACATCTTGTCGAATTCCTTCTTGTGGCGGGCCATCTCCTTGTCGATCACGTCCTCGTCGAGCTCCACCTCGCCCTCCACGATCGCCCGGTAGGACTTGCTGACCGTGCGGTCCTGGAACTGCTGCGTGATGGCCCCGTGGGCGGCGAGGGTCTTGGCGGCGATGATCACGCCGCTCGTGTCCTTGTCGATCCGGTGGACGATGCCGGGCTTGTAGACGTCGTCGGTCTCCGGCAGGGTGCCGCAGTGGTGGAGCAGCGCGTTCACGAGCGTGTCGTCCCAGTGGCCCGCCGCGGGATGAACCACGAACTGGGGGGGCTTGTTGATCGCGAGCAGGTGGTCGTCCTCGTGGATGATCTCGA